>DHFP01000253.1 GCA_002402315.1 Clostridiales bacterium UBA4821 | reverse complement strand
GCCTGGCCCTGCCCCGGACCCTGATAGCGGTGCTGGAGAACTATCAAAACCCGGACGGGACGGTGGCGGTGCCCGAGGCGCTGCGGCCGTATCTGGGCATGGACGTAATCCGGTAATGGCTAATCTCTAACGGTTTGGTGCGTGAAGCCAACCACTGGTTGGGGTTATACGCACCATCTAACGGCATCCAAAAACCAAAAATACACGCACTTAGCTAAGCCAGTAGTTATGTTTAATTTGCGATAAACTGTCTTTTGCCCCCCACCCCCCTTGAAACCCTTGACTTTTGTCATCCCTTAGTTCTATAATACACAAAACACAAAAATGGAGATATATGGATTTCAAGCTTGGTGAATTATTTTGCGGCCCCGGCGGCCTTGCGCTTGCCGCTAAAAAATCACGCGTTATAGAAAAAGGCATAGAATATACTATCACGCCTACGTGGGCTAATGATTACGACCATGATACATGTGAAACCTATAGAAACAACTTATGTCCTAATGATCGTAAAAAAGTTATCTGCAAAGATATTAGGAAATTAGACATAACACAACTAGAAAGTATTGATGCATTGGCTTTTGGCTTCCCATGCAATGATTTTAGTGTTGTAGGTGAACAAAAAGGCATAGATGGTGTTTTTGGCCCGCTTTATGCGTTTGGTGTTAATGCCTTGAAACATTTTCGCCCACAATGGTTCTTAGCAGAGAATGTTGGCGGTTTAAGGAATGCCAACGAGGGCAAAACATTTGAAAATATCTTAAACGAATTATACAATTCGGGTTACAATCTATTCCCCAATTTATATAAATTTGAATTTTATGGCGTACCACAAGGCAGACATAGAATTATTATTATCGGTATTAGAGAAGACATCGATGTAACTTTTAATATTCCGGAATACACAACAACCAAACCAATCACATGCAGGGAGGCGATAGAGAAACCACCCATACCGCATACTGCTAAAAACAATGACCTAACCAATCAATCAAAGCAAGTTATCGAGCGGTTAAAATATATTAAACCAGGCGAGAACGCGTTCACGGCTTCTATTCCGACAAAACTTCAGTTAAACATTATTGGTGCTAAAATAAGTCAAATATATAAACGCCTTGATCCAAATAAACCAGCGTATACAATTACAGGGAGTGGCGGCGGCGGAACGCACGTTTATCATTGGACGGAAAATCGTGCACTTACCAATAGAGAACGTGCACGTTTGCAAACATTTCATGACGAATATGTTTTTTATGGTTCAAAAGAAAGTGTTAGGAAACAGATCGGCATGGCCGTGCCACCTAAGGGGGGTAAAATTATTTTTGAATCTATTTTAAAATCATTTGCCGGTATCAAATATAAATCAATGCCTTCCAATATTAAACCAATGCTACATAAACAACCCTGCCATAAGTTTGAAAAAACTACTGCAGAACAATTGGCGGTTTTTGAAAAGCGTAGATACGGCTATGCTAACAGATAATTTATATGAGCATGTACTTATAGAGCCGGCTTTGAATGGCAATAACCGACTTTGTATAATTAGCGGCTATGCCACATCAGCTATGGCTTTTAATCATATACAAAAGTTATTAGAACGAAATGCGCAAATCAATATAGAAGTGATTGTTGGCATGTCCGTTCAAGATGGTATTTCATTGAGCAACCATCGGGGTTTTCAAGAATTAATGAATCAATATAACGAAAGGTTTTATTGTAGCTATAATTATAATGAAAACCCGATACATTCTAAAGTATATGTGTGGTTAAACAATGACAATCCAACCCTTTGTTTCGTTGGATCTGCAAATTATACACAATTTGCTTTTATGGGCAGACAACGCGAAGCGATGACACAATCAGACCCAAACCTCGGTTTATCATATTACCAAAGTAAAATACAAAATTCCATTTACTGCACACATATTGAAGCTAATCAACTTGTCGTAATTTATAATGACCAACAACGAACAAGAGTACGCGTAACTTTAAATAATAATGACGAACAACAAGCCGAACACGAAGGTTCGGTTAATACAATCGGCCTTGACCACGTAACGGTCTCATTTTTAGACAACAACAACGAATTACCGCAACGCTCAGGGTTGAATTGGGGCCAACGCCCGGAGGAAAGTAGAGAACCAAATCAGGCTTATATAAGACTACCAAGTGCTGTATATAACAGCGATTTCTTTCCGGAAAGGCGTGTACATTTTACTCTGCTAACAGATGACAACCGTGTTTTAATTTGTAGTCGTGCACAAGAAAACGGTAAAGCAATACACACTCCGCATAACAATAGTTTAATCGGAGAGTATTTTAGAAATAGACTCGGCTTGCCAAACGGGGCATTGGTAAGAAAAGGAGACCTGGATAGGTATGGCAGAACAGATTTAACGTTCTACAAAATAGATAACGAAACATATTATCTTGATTTTTCTGCATAGGAATAAAATGAAAAACGTATATTTATCCTTTAGGCGTACAAGCCTAAAATATAACCTATCTCAAAAGTACTTAGAAAACTGCACCTTTTTAGGGGAGGAATTGCCATATTACATGAGTGGTAAAAGACGTTTGTTGAAAGAAAAAGATGTTGTTGCTTGGTTAAGGAAGAAAGAAAACTTTAAATATAAACTTGGAAGACGTGATTATTTACGCTGCTTGTATTTCGCGATAAAAAGCTATTATTCAAAAAGACCTAAGAGTAATTTTGGTACAACTGAACTGCGTGATGCAGGGAAAATGATTTTCAATTACGTAGAGGGGAAATTAGGCGAGATAGCAGTTACAAAATTCCTTAAAGATAAATTTGATATTAACACTAAATTGGATTTTGAGTTACGTGATGCTATTGTGGGACAAGATATCACAGAAATTGCAAAACCAAGAAGTCGTGGGAGGGTTTATAATCCACCAAGGCTTAATATTGCCATTAAGGCAAGTAAAATGAAAAGCGCCTGGCTCATTGTTTCACGAAAAGAAGCGAGGGAAAAACATAGAAAGTCGGATATTTACATATTTGTGCGTGTTGATTTATACCTTAATCATTTCCTGCGCATTATGAAACAAAACAAACCATTATCACGATGTAAGAAACTTATACCTGATTTTATTTCCATCGATTCTGAAATATGCGGTTTTTGTAATAATTCTAGATTGATAGCCGGTAGAGCTGTAAAAAAACTGCCTCATACTAATACAAACATAACGCAGAGTTATATAGTAAAAACTGGATCTCTAAAAAATACTATAAAAAATTGGGAAAATCTTATTAGAAGATTGTAATGGATAATCTTACAAAGCAACAAAGAAAAGTTAATATGCAAAATATCCGTTCAAAGAATACCGGCCCAGAACGGATGATCGCCAAGGCGTTACGACAAAGGCACATCAGATATTCACAACATTTAAAATCGTTACCCGGTAAACCCGATTTCGTTTTTAGAAAAGACAAAACGGTTTTATTTATTGATTCTGATTTCTGGCACGGCAACCCAAAATATATTAAAATGCCTAAATCTAATATTTCATATTGGGCAAAAAAGATATCACGTAATATAGAACGAGACAAAGAAGTAACTAAACTATTAAAAAGAAAAGGCTGGAAAGTTCTTAGACTTTGGGAACATGACATAAATAAAAAACTAAATTATTCACTTTCAAGAATAATTAAACAGCTCACCTTATAGCCCTAAACATTTAGTTTCGGGTATTTATTTTGTATTGGGGTGGGGGGCATGATGACGCAAGCTACACATAACAAACGCCTTTGCGGCAGCGGCTCCACCATCTTATTTATAGTGGCCGCCACTTAAACGGGCTATGTCCTGGTTCTTGCTACACCTCGGCTCCGCTCGGGGTTCACGCAAGAACACCTGCCATCCGCCTCGGCGGACGCCCGCTTCACAAAGCCGCAAACGTTAGCTTGATGATATATTAACCATCATAAATCGCCAAACATCTTTCCATGATAGACCGCATGAACGAAGCCGTGGTCCGGGCCATCCTGGAGGCCATCCCCCAGGAGATCACCGTCATCGACCACAACGACGAGGTC
>DHFP01000129.1 GCA_002402315.1 Clostridiales bacterium UBA4821 | reverse complement strand
TCTATTCAGCTGCAAAACAACGGTGAAGGTTAAAAAAAGTTATTGACATCTTAAGCTAATATTGTTAGAATATTTATAATTACAACTTAATAGTCAAAAGCTGTGAAGGAATAAAAGATGCATCCTGTTACTTACAGAGAGCTCATGTTTGGTGAAAATGAGCAGGAGGCTGCATGTATAGCTCATTCCTGAGCTGTTGCCCTGAAACAAAAAGTAAGGGTATGCCGGGTTTCCCGTTATGGAATGAGTATTCACCGTTATCTGAATGTCAGGTAAGGTTGATGCGAAAGTACTTAATGAGGGTTCCATCAGGAACCGAATTAGGGTGGTATCACGTAGGTTTTCCCTTCGTCCCTAGATATATTCTACTAGGGAGAAGGGTTTTTTTGTACCTATTATTGAATATTACTACCTGATATGTAAGAATATATAAAAAAAGAACTGAAACTGGAGTGAAACTAATGAAATTAACTGGAGCAAAAGCAGTAGTAAAATGTCTGGAACTGGAAGGAGTAGAAGTTGTATTTGGATACCCGGGTGCAACAATCTGCCCGGTTTATGACGCATTGCTCGATTCACCAATAAAGCATATTTTAGTGAGACAAGAGCAGGGCGCTGCTCATATGGCAAGCGGTTATTCAAGGGCTGCCGGAAAGACAGGGGTATGTATGGTTACTTCCGGGCCAGGAGCAACAAATCTGATCACAGGGATTGCTACAGCGTACATGGATTCAATCCCCTTGGTTGCCATAACAGGGCAAGTGCCTACTGACCTTATAGGCCGGGATGTTTTCCAGGAAGTTGATATCACAGGCGCAACAGCGCCGTTTTGCAAGCACAACTACTTGGTAAAAAATACGGAGGAGCTGCCAAGAATAATAAAACAAGCATTCCATATAGCATCCACCGGAAGACCGGGGCCTGTATTAGTGGATATACCAATAGATGTGCAGCAAAAAGGTATTAGCTTCAGCTGCTACCCTCAGAAAGTAGATATTCGAGGATATAAGCCAAATTTTGAGGGACACACTATGCAAATAAAAAAGGCTGCGGAGGCAATTGGAAGGGCTAAATGTCCAGTTATATGTGCGGGAGGAGGAGTAATTACTGCAGATGCCTCGGGCGAGCTGAAAAAATTGGCTGAAAAAGCGTCTATACCTGTAGCAAATACCCTCATGGGTAAAGGCTGCCTGCCTTTTGACCACCAATTGTATCTTGGTATGGTGGGGTCACATGGTACCTATTCCGCTAATCAGGCTGTAAGGAATGCCGATGTGTTGATTATAATAGGTGCAAGGGTTGGCGACAGAGCAATGGGTACCAACTATGACTTTGCAAAAGACACAGTAGTAATTCATATAGACATTGATCCTGCCGAAATTGGAAAGAATATCGGAGTTGCAATACCAATAGTTGGTGATGTTAAGCTGGTACTAACCGAACTGGTCAAACTAACTAAACAAAACAAAAATAATAAGTGGATAGAAAGCATAAAGAAATGGAAAGAAGATAAGCCCCTAAGGGATTCTCAAGGAGGATATGGGCAATATGTAAAACCGCAGTATGTAATAACAAGATTGTCGGACCTGGCTGAAAAGGATGCAATTATTACAACCGAGGTGGGACAGAACCAAATATGGGCTGCAAATTACTATAAGACAATTGAACCTAAAACTTTTATTACATCTGGGGGCCTGGGAACAATGGGTTACGGCTTATCGGCTGCAATTGGAGCTAAGGTTGCCAAACCCAGCCATCGGGTTATAGTTATTTCCGGAGATGGAAGCTTCCAGATGAACATGCAGGAGATGGGAACAATAAAGCAAAATAATATTGGGGTTAAGATAGTTTTATTTAACAACTACAGGCTGGGAATGGTCAGAGAGTTACAAAGAAACAATTACTGTGGAAGGTACTCGCAGGTTGAGCTTACCGGCAACCCGGATTTTATAAAACTGGCATCAGCTTACGGTATTGACGGTATAAGGGTAAGCCAAAATGATCAGGTTGAAGATGCACTAAAAAGGATGCTGGAGAATGATAAGCCGTTTATAGCAGAGTTTCTAATTGATCCGGAGGAAAGCACACTATAAGGGAACTCCCCCTGTCACTATGTGACAGCCCCCTCAGGGAGGGAGATCTAAAGGAGAAAAATCTAAAAAGTATACCTCCATCTTTGAGGGAGGTGTCAGCATAAGCTGACGGAGGGAGTAAGCTTCGGAGGGAATACTGAGAAAATTTAAGACTAAATTGATTTCTAAGGAGGGTTAAAGAAAATGGGCAGGCGCATTTTATCAGTGCTGGTAGAAAATCAGGCTGGAGTATTATCGAGGGTAGCAGGACTTTTCAGCCGGAGGGGCTTTAACATTGACAGCCTTGCGGTTGGTATTACTGAGGTTCCTAATGTATCACGAATGACGATAGTGGTGGATGGCGATGAATACGTTGTCGAGCAGGTAAGTAAACAACTTAATAAGCTTATAGATGTTATCAAGGTTAAGCAGCTGGAAGTTAACGAATCACTGATAAGGGAGCTGGTATTGGTTAAAGTTAATGCTACGCCGGAAACCAGGTCGGAAATAATTCAGATAGTGGACATATTCAGGGGGAACATAGTTGATGTATCAAAAAATGAGTTAACAATTGAACTTACAGGAGATGAAGATAAAATTAATGCTTTTGAAGAAATGATAAAAAATTTTGGCATTAAAGAGATGGTTAGAACAGGCACCATTGCTATTGAAAGAGGAAATAGAGTAGTAAAAACAAGTAATTTTGAGGAGGAGTGATTTAAATGGTAAAAATGTATTATGATTCTGATTGCAATCTTGAATTATTAAAGGGTAGGTCGGTTGCCATTATAGGTTATGGAAGTCAGGGGCATGCCCATGCTCAAAACCTGAGAGACAGCGGAATAAATGTTGTGATTGGATTAAGGAGCCAAACGTCAAGGAGTGCAGAAACAGCCCAGAAAGATGGATTTAAGGTTCTTACTGTCTCAGAAGCGGCTAAAGCTGGAGATCTTATAATGTTTACATTCCCAGACCAGGAGCAGCCCGATACATACAAGAGGGATGTTGAGCAAAACCTTACATCCGGTAAAGTACTTATGTTTGCACATGGTTTCAATATACACTTCAATCAGATTGTTCCGCCGGATTTTGTAGATGTAATTATGGTTGCACCTAAAGGTCCCGGGCATACGGTTAGAAGTCAGTATGTCGAGGGTAAGGGTGTGCCAAGCTTGATTGCAGTTCATCAGGATGAATCAGGGAAGGCCAGGGATTATGCTCTTGCTTATGCTGCAGGAATAGGCGCCGGCAGAGCAGGTATTATTCAGACAACCTTTAAGGAGGAGACCGAGACAGACCTTTTCGGAGAACAGGCCGTACTTTGCGGCGGGGTTACGGAACTCATGAAGGCAGGATTTGAAACACTTGTTGAAGCCGGGTATTCACCGGAGATGGCATATTTTGAATGTGTTCATGAAATGAAACTCATAGTTGACCTTATCAATTCAGGTGGTTTCAGCTTTATGAGGTACTCCATAAGTGATACGGCAGAGTATGGTGATTATACAACCGGTAAGAGAATTATCAATGAAAGTGCACGTAAAGAAATGAAAAAGGTATTGGAAGAAATACAGAACGGTGCTTTTGCTTCCAGATGGATATTGGAAAACAAGGCCAACCGCGCATCTTTCCTTGCAATGAGAAGGATGGAGTCAGAGCACCAAGTTGAGAAAGTTGGAGCAGAGATCAGAAAGATGATGAGCTGGCTTAGAAAATAAGGAGGAATTAAATATGTCATCGAGAATTAAAATATTCGATACTACATTGAGAGATGGTGAACAGACGCCGGGAGTAAATCTCAATATACAGGAAAAACTGGAGATAGCCCATCAGCTTGCCAGTTTGAAGGTAGATATAATTGAGGCAGGATTTCCTGTTGCATCTACGGGAGACTTTGAGGCTGTGAAGGCTGTTGCACAAAACGTAAAAGGTGTTACCATATGCGGCCTGGCAAGGGCCCTTGAAAAGGATATAGACAGGGCATGGGAAGCTGTCCAATATTCAGACGGACCAAGGATTCATACATTCATTGCGACATCGGATATACACATGAAATATAAGCTCAAAATGAATCCGGATGAAGTGGTAGAGAGAGCTGTTGCAATGGTTAAGCATGCCAAAAAGTATTGTGATGATGTTGAGTTTTCGGCTGAGGACGCAGGTAGAAGCAATCCTCAGTTCCTGTATAGAATTTTTGGCGAAGTAATTAAAGCAGGGGCAACTGTTATTAATGTTCCTGATACTGTAGGCTATACAATGCCTCTAGAATTTGGCAGTCTTATAAAAGGAATCAAAGAAAATGTTCTAGGAATAGAGAGGATAGATATAAGTGTACACTGCCATAACGACCTTGGTCTGGCTGTGGCAAACAGTCTGGCAGCCATTGAGAATGGAGCAACTCAGATTGAGTGTGCTATAAATGGTTTGGGCGAGAGAGCCGGCAATGCTGCTGTAGAAGAAATTATTATGTCTTTGGCAACACGCATGGACTATTACAATATCGGATATAACATAGATACAACACAAATAAGCAAAACCAGCAAGCTTGTATCAAAATTAACTGGCATCAAATGTCAGCCTAACAAAGCTGTGGTTGGTGCCAATGCTTTTGCGCATGAGTCGGGAATCCATCAGCACGGTGTCTTGTCAGAAAAAAGCACATATGAAATAATGACCCCGGAATCCATAGGGCTCAAGCAAAATAAAATGGTTTTGGGTAAACTTTCCGGTAAACATGCATTTGAAGACAAACTGAAAGAAATGGGGTATAATCTTTCTGTTGACGAGATTTCAAAAGCATTTGGAAAGTTTAAAAATCTGGCTGATAAAAAGAAGAAAATTACAGATAGGGATATTGAAGCATTGGTGCAGGATAAAACCTTTGAAATTCCGCAGACATTCGTGTTGGATAGTTTCCAGATTAACAGCGGTAATAAATTGATTTCCACCTCGGTAATAAAAATTCAGAAAGGCGGCCGGATATTTACAGAAGCGGCTACAGGGGATGGACCGGTTGATGCAGCTTTTAATGCTATAGGAAGAATTATCGGAACCGGATTGGAATTAAATGAATATGAACTTGGTGCAGTATCCGAGGGTCAAGATGCATTAGGTGAAGTTAAAGTAAGAATCTCGTTAGATGATAAATTCTCTAATGGAAGAGGAATCAGCACAGATATAATTGAAGCAAGCATAAATGCATATTTAAATGCAATCAATAAAATGGTGTATGAGCATGGAGAGGATATTCTAAATAGGGGATAGACGAGAAAAACAAAGTAGGTTAGAATATATTAAAGTCCAGGCTCAGGTGACTGGGCTTTTTATATAGAAACTATTAATTGTTTGTGATGGAGGAATTAATATGGCAAAGGTGCACGTTTATGATTCCACTTTAAGAGATGGGACCCAAGCACAGGGAATATCCTTTACTGTTGAAGATAAGTTAAAGATTGTTAGAAAGCTGGATAAGCTTGGTATAAGCTATATAGAAGCAGGAAACCCAGGATCCAATCCCAAGGATTTGGAGTTTTTTGAGAGGGTAAAGAAACTTGAGTTGAAACATATCAAGCTAACCGCCTTTGGCAGCACTAGAAGGGCGGGAATAAAGGTGGAAGATGATGCAAATGTGCAGTCACTGCTCAAAGCAGACACTCCTGCGGTTGCAATATTTGGGAAGTCGTGGGATTTTCACGTTACAGAAGTGCTTAAGACAACCCTTGAGGAGAATCTTCTAATGATACGTGATACGTTAAGGGTTTTTAAAGATAAGGGTAAAGAAGTAATCTTTGATGCGGAGCATTTCTTTGATGGATACAAGGCCAATCCTGATTATGCTATGAAAGCATTGCGGGCGGCCGTTGAAGGAGGGGCTGACTGTCTGGCATTATGCGATACAAATGGAGGGTGCTTTCCTTTAGAGATATATGAGATTACAAAGAGGGTAAGGGAAGAATTTAAAGAAATAGATATAGGCATACATTGTCATAACGATACCGGTATGGCAACTGCCAACTCAATAATGGCAGTAGAAGCAGGTGCAGTCCAGGTACAAGGTACCTTTAACGGTTTTGGGGAAAGATGCGGTAATGCAAACCTTTGTACTATAATTCCCAACCTCCAGATTAAGAAAGGGTATGCATGCATACCGGAGGAGAACATGGTAAGATTGATCGGTACAGCAAGGTTTGTAAGCGAGATAGCAAACATAGTTCATAATGAGAGAGAACCATACGTAGGAAATACTGCATTTGCTCACAAAGGCGGAATGCATATAGATGCGGTTAGCAAGAATCCGGCTTCGTTTGAGCATATAGATCCTGCGGTTGTAGGTAATGAGAGAAGAATTCTCATGTCAGAGGTATCAGGCAGAAGTACTATCCTGTCGGCTATAAATGAAGTAGAGCCAGGTTTAATGAAAGACTCACCGGAGACTAAAAGAATAATGGACAGGTTAAAGGAATTGGAGCATGTGGGGTACCAGTTTGAAGGTGCCGAAAGTTCATTTGAATTAATGGTTAGGAAGGAGTTAGGAAAATTTAAAAGCTTTTTCGACCTGGAGAACTTTAAGGTTGTAATAACCGATCCTAAGAAGGAAGGGCTAAGCGCATCTGCAATAGTCAAAGTAAAGGTAGGAGAGATGACAGAAATAACAGCAGCAGAAGGGGATGGTCCTGTAAATGCTCTTGACAGGGCGCTAAGAAAGGCACTGGAAGTGTTTTATCCTCAGATTAAAAACATGCACCTTATAGATTTCAAGGTAAGGGTGTTAAATTCAGACGCTGCTACTGCGGCAAAGGTTAGGGTTTTAATAGAATCTACCGATGGGCAAACTTCGTGGAGTACTGTTGGTGTTTCAACAGACATAATAAATGCAAGCTGGAAAGCACTTGTAGATTCTGTTGAATATATGTTGACAAAGAATGGAAGGATTAGTGAAGAGCTTGAGAATTAGAAAGGGGAGACATTTATGGGAATGACAATGACACAAAAAATTCTGGCTGACCACTGCGGTGCAAAAAAGCTTGTTCCCGGGCAGTTAATCAAGGCCAAGGTTGACCTTGTTCTGGGTAATGATATAACAACACCGGTTGCAGTCAAGGAGTATGAGAAGGCCGGATTGGGGGAGGTATTTGATAAGGAAAAAGTTGCAATTGTTCCGGATCACTTCACTCCAAACAAGGATATAAAATCCGCTGAACAGTGTAAAATGATAAGAGAATTTGCCATGGAGAAAGGAATAGTAAATTATTTCGAGATTGGCGAGATGGGAATTGAACATGCTCTTTTGCCTGAAAAAGGGTTGGTGGTTGCAGGTGATGTTGTTATAGGTGCTGATTCTCATACCTGCACCTATGGCGCGCTGGGTGCTTTTTCAACTGGAGTTGGAAGTACAGATATGGCCGCTGCAATGGCAACGGGTGAAACATGGTTTAAGGTTCCTGAAGCTATAAAGTTCGTTTTGAAAGGAAAACTTTCAAAATGGGTTAGCGGCAAGGATGTAATTCTTCATATAATCGGTATGATTGGAGTCGACGGAGCACTGTACAAATCTATGGAGTTTACCGGAGAAGGCCTCAATGAACTTTCAATGGACGACAGATTTTCCATGGCAAATATGGCAATTGAAGCCGGAGCCAAGAATGGTATATTTGAAGTCGATGACAAAACTATAGAATACATCAATGAACATTCAAAGAAGAGTTACAAGATTTATAAGGCGGATGAAGAAGCTGATTATGTAGAAACCTATGAAATTAATCTCGGTGAAGTCAAGCCTACCGTAGCATTTCCTCACCTGCCTGAAAACGCACGAACAATAGATAACGTTGGAGAAATTAAGATTGATCAGGTAGTAATCGGTTCTTGTACTAATGGAAGACTTGAAGACCTTAGAATTGCAGCCCAGATAATGAAAGGTAAGAATGTTGCCAAGGGGGTAAGGTGTATAGTTATACCCGCTACCCAGAAAATTTATCTTGATGCTATGAAGGAAGGGCTGCTTGAGATATTTATAAATTCAGGTGCTGCTGTAAGTACTCCTACGTGTGGACCATGCCTTGGTGGGCATATGGGAATACTTGCAAAAGGGGAAAGAGCAGTATCTACTGCAAATAGAAATTTTGTAGGTAGAATGGGACACCCGGAGAGCGAGGTTTATCTTGCCAGCCCCGCAGTAGCTGCTGCATCGGCAATAGTAGGTAAGATTGCAGGCCCCGAGGAGATTGGAATGTAGAAGATGGAGGGAGAATAATATGCAAAATATCAGAGGTAAAGTTATAAAATATGGAGATAATGTAGATACAGATGTAATCATTCCTGCAAGATATTTGAACTCATCCGAACCTGAAGAGCTGGCCCAGCATTGTATGGAGGACTTAGATAAAGACTTTGTTAAAAAAGTTCAAAAAGGTGACATCATGGTTGCTGGAAGGAATTTTGGATGTGGTTCTTCCCGCGAACATGCACCTATTGCCATAAAGGCTTCAGGAATCTCATGTGTTATAGCAGAAACATTTGCAAGAATTTTTTACAGGAATGCAATAAATATTGGCCTGCCGATTATTGAATGTGCTGAGGCTGCAAAGGATATCTCGAATGGAGATGAGATTGAAGTAAGATTCGATATCGGCGAGATTCACAATATTACAAAAGGTACGCAATATAAGGCTATTCCGTTTCCGGAATTTATGCAGGCAATAATGGCAGCCAACGGTTTGATGGGGTATATCAAGCAGCAGAGAACCTAATGGATAATAGCTTCTGGCTATTGGCTAGTAGTCAGAAGCCCAAAAGCAAAAATGTATTATACAATTATTCAACTTTATGCTAAAATGGAATAGCTAAGTTAACATCATATCGTAAGGAGGCCTAAGTAATGACGCCATATGACTTGGACAGGGGCAGCAGCGGAATAATAAATAATTTTAATAGAGATAAGGTAGATAAAGAATTAAGTCCCAACAGAAAAGTCCGGTTGAGACATTACAACATAACCGAATATATTATTACAGAAGTAAAGGAAGTTTCGGAGTTTGAATTCAAATTGGAAATAACTGATAAAATGATATATTTAAATATCTTTCCAGGTGATTATGTATCAGTATATTTTATTAATCAAATGAATGAAGAATGTATAATTGGTGGTATAGTAGATAAGGCCCAGGCGTCATTTCCTCAGTCCATACTAGTAAAAACAACACGTATAGAAAAGCATAAGAATGAGAGGAAGAACAGAAGATATGCAATCAATGCTTGTTGTAACTTAATAGATGAAAATAATGAAGGGTTTGGTATAGTTAAAAATGTTAGCTATTCAGGGTTAAGACTATTTTCGAAAGCTGTAATTGAGGATAGAAAAAATTTAACGGTTAAGCTATTTATTAATGAAAATCTAGGTATAGATATCAGTGCCGGAATAGTTAGGAAAAGACAACTGCTTAACTATAACGAATATGGTTTGGTAATTTTGCCCAATGGCGCTACTGATAGGGAACAGCTAAATGAGATTATAAGATATTTAGCAGAAAAGGAAGAGAAGGGAACGGAATAACTATTAGTATCCGGTTACAGATAACGGAAGTGAATTTTTGGTGAAATTATATTAAGAAATAATCTTGACTACTTGCCAAGATTGTGGTAAAGTATTGATACTTCTTGTTGGGCCTTTTTTTTATGCCCAAAATCTAAGGAATGAATAAATAATAAAACGCGATTGTTAAGAGAGATATTTTTTGAATTTATTATTTTATCATTACTAAGTAGAAAATAAAGAATTTACCATACAAAAGGTGTTAAGATGGAGGTGTAGAGGAATGAGAGTTAGAATAACTATAGCTTGTACTGAATGCAAACAAAGAAATTATGATAGCATGAAGAATAAAAAGAATGACCCGGATCGTCTTGAAATGAAAAAATACTGCAGATTCTGTCACAAACATACTTCGCATAAGGAAACCAAGTAATATTAAAGTTTGCATTTATTTAGTTTTAACAATTTTCTAAAGGGGTATCCTAAGCTTAAGGACAAGAATTGAATGACATAATAATAAAATTAAGGATATGGAAGTGAGAATATGGCAGATCAAAATGTAGCCGTTAGGGCAAAGTCTACAAATTTAAAAAAATACTTTAGAGATACTGTTGCAGAATTGAAAAAGGTAATCTGGCCTACAAAGCAACAGGTTATTAACAGTACAATTGCTGTTCTTGGTGCAGTTCTTGTAGTAGGTATATTTATCTGGGTGTTTGATAGCGGCATAAATTACCTGATAAGTAAGTGGTTGTTTGGTGGAAAGTAATTCAGACTTGGAAAAGGAGGGGAAGCTGTAAAGCTTCTTAGGATTATGTCTGAGAATTCTAAATGGTATGTTGTTCATACCTATTCAGGGTATGAAAACAAGGTTAAGGCAAATCTAGAAAAAATTGTTGAGAATAGAGGCCTTCATGACCAGATATTAGACATAGTAGTGCCAATGGAAGAACAAATAGAGATTAAAGATGGAAGAAAAAAAGTATCTCTTAGAAAAGTGTTTCCGGGTTATGTCTTGATAAAGATGGTAATGAATGATGAATCCTGGTATGTGGTCAGGAACACTAGAGGGGTTACGGGATTTGTAGGACCTGGGTCAAAACCCGTTCCTCTTACCGATGAAGAGATAAAAAATATGGGGGTAGAAGAAGCGCTACCTACAGTTGACTATGAAGTTGGTGATAGTGTCAGAGTAATATCAGGACCTTTAGAGAATTTTATTGGTGTTGTTGAAGAGATAAACATGGAAAAGAAGAAGGTAAGGGTTTCAGTTTCTATGTTCGGAAGAGAGACACCTGTAGAGTTAGAGTTTTTACAGATTCAAAAGTTGTAGTCTAGGAGGTGCAAATCATGGCAAAAAAAGTTACCGGTTATGTAAAGCTACAGATTCCTGCAGGCAAAGCGTCGCCAGCGCCACCAGTCGGACCAGCACTTGGTCCTCATGGAATAAATATAATGGCATTTGTAAAGGAGTTTAATGAAAGGACAGCCAAAGAAGCTGGAATGATAATTCCTGTTGTGATGACTGTTTACTCTGACAAGTCATTTACATTCATTACAAAGACGCCGCCAGTTGCAGTTTTACTTAAGAAAGCAGCAAAAATAGAAAGTGGTTCAGCTACGCCAAACAGGGATAAAGTAGCTAAGGTATCAAAAGAAGCAGTAAGGCAGATTGCAGAGCAGAAAATGGTAGATTTGAATGCAAATACCATAGAAGCTGCTATGAGCATGGTTGCCGGAACTGCTAGAAGTATGGGAATTGTAGTTGAAGAGTAATGGTATATAAAGTTAACAGTTAACAGTTGACAGTTAAAATACCAATAACCGAGCGTTAGCGGTAATCTAAAAAGCTTTTAACAACTGTACACTGCAAACTGTAAACTGGTCAAATGGTAGGAGGGAAAAAAGCCCGCTAATACTACGTTAGGAGGAGAAAGTATGAAAAGAGGCAAGAAATATTCAGAAAGTGTAAAGCTAATTAAAAAAACAAAAGCATATGAGCCGGCTGAGGCAATTGAGCTGGTTAAGAAGACAGCAAAAGCTAAGTTTGATGAAAGTGTAGAAGCACATATAAAATTGGGTGTCGATTCAAGACATGCAGACCAGCAAGTTAGAGGTGCAGTAGTATTACCACATGGAACCGGTAAAAAAGTTAGAGTGTTGGTATTTGCGAAGGGCGACAAGGCTAAGGAAGCTGAAAATGCCGGTGCAGAATTTGTGGGGGCAGAAGAACTGGTAACTAAGATCCAGAATGAGAATTGGTTTGATTATGATGTAATAGTTGCAACACCAGATATGATGGGTGTTGTTGGCAGGCTGGGTAAGATACTGGGACCAAAAGGTTTGATGCCAAACCCAAAGGCTGGCACGGTTACAATGGATGTTGCGAAAGCTATTGCTGACATTAAGGCTGGTAAGATTGAATATAGATTGGATAAAACCAATATTATTCACTGCCCAATAGGCAAAGTTTCATTTGATGAAGCTAAGCTAAAGGACAATTTTAAGACCTTATTGGAAGCAATTATAAAGGCAAAACCAGCTGCGGCAAAGGGCCAGTATCTAAAAAGTGTTACTATTGCATCAACAATGGGACCTGGTTTAAAAATAAATACTACAAAGGTACTAGACTAATAACAATTGTTAGTATATAATACAATTTGCAAAATTAAATAAGTCATTTTCCATAGATAGTAGGTGCATGAGCTTAATAGAATCTGATTCATCCTACCGAGGAAACAAAAGTATGATTCATTCTTAATCGTTTGATATTAAGCTTTCAACCCTCTTTGTCTATGATGACCGAGAGGGTTTTTTAGTAGAGGAGGTGAAGAAAGGATGCCAAGTGAAAAGACTCTAAATAAAAAGAAAAATGAAGTAGCGGAACTTAGTGATAAAATCAAGAAAGCACAAGCATTTGTACTTGCTGACTATAGAGGTATAAATGTTGAAGATGTTACGAACCTTAGAAATGAACTCAGAAAGGCTGAGGTTGAGTATAAGGTTATAAAGAATACTCTTACGAGGTTTGCTGCTAAGGAAAACGGGCTTGACGGTCTGCTGCCCCATCTTGAGGGTCCTACGGCTATAGCTATAAGTTATACAGATCCGGTAGCTCCTGCAAAGATACTTAATGAATATGCAAAAAAGCATGAGAACTTCAAATTAAAAGTTGGGTATGTTGAGGGAAATGTTATTGATGAAAATGGAGTTAAAGCTCTTGCAAATATCCCGCCGAGAGAGGTACTCATATCCAAGGTTCTTGGTGGCTTCAATGCACCTATTGCCGGTTTTGTTAATGTCTTGAATGCTAATATTAGAGGACTGGTTGTTGCACTTAATGCGATAGCCGAAAAACAAGGCGCCCAGGCGTAAAAGAAAAAATATTTATCACAATTTTAAAAATTATTTTATGGAGGTTATGTAAAAATGGCAAGTGAAAAAGTTACAAAATTAATTGACGAGGTAAAAAATTTAACAGTATTAGAGCTTTCAGAATTAGTAAAAGCATTAGAAGAAGAATTTGGTGTTTCTGCAGCAGCGCCAATGGCAGCAGCAGCAGCGCCGGCAGCAGGAGCAGTACCAGTTGAAGCTGAGCAAACAGAGTTCGAAGTTGTTCTAAAAAATGCTGGAGCAGAAAAGATTAAGGTTATTAAAGTTGTAAGAGAATTAACAGGTTTAGGGCTCAAAGAAGCAAAAGAACTAGTTGATGGAGCGCCAAAGACTGTTAAGGAAAACATATCCAAAGAAGAAGCTAATTCAATAAAGGAAAAGTTTGTTGAAGCAGGAGCTACAGTTGAAATTAAGTAGTTAAGGCTGCATTAATACTCATGTATTAAACTACTCCCCCTCGAATAGAATTTAGTGTGAGAGGGGGAGTAGTTATGTTTGACCCGATTGTAGGAGATAAGCTTTCAGAGCTGGTAGTTAATAAAGATATATTAGTTAACTATTATGACAGGTTCTTTGAATACATAAGATGTAAAAATGACAGGGAACAGATTAGGCTAATCCGCGAAGAAGAGTTAAAACATATATATATGCTTAAAAGTATTTTTACAAGGATGATAGGCGGACAAGTAAATGCGATTAGAGAGAATAAGATAAAAAAAGAAGTATTTAACAAGTATATTGAGAAGATAATATACTTAGAAACAAACATCATTAAAACAACCAAATCGCTTATACTTACAGTGCCGGATTTAAGAATTAGAAACGGGTTATACTATATTATTACTGATGATCAGAGACATGCCGACATAATAATTTTTTTTTATGCAAAGTATTCGTAAATATTGACTAGCAAAATTTACTATGCTAATATTAATCACATAATTTAATTTAATCTGCAAATCCTTATCAAGAGAGGTGGAGGGAATGGGCCCTATGAAACCCGGCAACCAGGTTTTAATCCAAGGTGCCAATTCCTACAGAGTGATTCTGAAAGATGAGGGAGAGTTTTAATAGTCCTCTTCTTTTGGAAGAGGTTTTAATATTTTAAGGAGGGATAAGAAATGGGAAGAAGACTATTTACATCAGAATCTGTAACAGAGGGGCATCCGGATAAAATATGCGACCAGATTTCTGATGCAGTACTTGATGCAATAATAGAAAAGGATCCAAATGCAAGAGTGGCATGTGAAACATCAGTTACTACGGGTTTAGTATTAGTAATGGGAGAGATTACAACTGAGTGCTATGTAGATATTTCAAAAGTTGTTAGGCATACCGTAAGAGAAATTGGATACGATCGTGCCAAATATGGTTTTGACTGTGATACTTGTGCTGTAATTACTACCATTGATGAACAGTCGTCAGATATTGCAATGGGTGTGAATAAAGCATTAGAAGCTAAAAAAGGCGAAATGACTGAAGCGGAAATTGCAGCAATTGGCGCAGGAGACCAAGGTATGATGTTTGGGTTTGCATGTGATGAGACACCTGAATACATGCCCATGCCAATAGCGTTGGCTCATAGGATGGCGAGAAGATTAACAGAGGTAAGAAAAAATAAAACCTTAAATTATTTAAGACCGGATGGTAAGACACAGGTAACTGTTGAATATGATGAGGATAAACCTGTAAGAATTGACACTATCGTCGTATCAACACAGCATGGTCCTGAGGTAGAACATGATACAATAGAAAAAGATATAATTGAACACGTTATTCGTCCCGTAGTTCCACAAAATCTTCTTGACCCAAATACCAGGTATTATATCAACCCTACCGGAAGATTTGTAATTGGAGGACCTCAAGGTGATTCAGGTCTTACGGGCAGGAAGATAATTGTTGACACATATGGAGGATATGCCCGTCATGGGGGAGGAGCATTTTCAGGTAAAGATCCGACAAAGGTTGACAGGTCTGCTGCATATGCTGCAAGACATGTAGCAAAGAACTTAGTTGCTGCCGGATTGGCAAGAAAATGCGAAATACAGCTTGCATATGCAATAGGGGTAGCCAAACCGGTATCAATACTGATAGATACTTTTGGTACAGGGACCATTTCAGATGAAAAGATTGAGGAATTAGTAAGGAGAAATTTCGATTTAAGACCTGCCGGTATAATTAAAGCTCTGGATCTAAGGAGGCCTATTTATAAACAGGTAGCAGCATATGGACACTTTGGGAGAAATGACCTTGATTTGCCTTGGGAAAGGCTGGATAAGGTTGAAGTGCTAAAAAGAGAAGCAGAAGAAATGAAATAGATAACATAAAAGAGATGGGATAACTTCCATCTCTTTTATGTTAATATATCTACAATAAATATACTCGGATTAGACATCAGGTCTATTATATAAGGATCGTAAATAGGTGGTCCTTCTTTTCTGGCAATTATCTTAAGCTTGGGACGAAGGGTCATATTTTTGCCGGCATCAACAACACTTCCGATTTCACCCGTGTTTAATAACACCATACAGCCTTCAGGATATACTTGAATATTATTAATAAAGTTTTTTGCAATATCAGGGTCAAATAGCCTTCCTGAGTTTCCCATAACGAATTCTGCAGCCTCATGAGGCAGGTCTTTTTTTCTGTAACACCTGTTAGCTGTAAGAGCATCATAAACATCTGCAACGGTAACAATTCTTGCCAGCTTGTCTATTTGATTATCGCGGAGGCCTACAGGGTATCCTGTTCCGTCCCATTTTTCATGATGCTGACATGCAATGTTAGCAATTTGCTTGTTTAAACCATTGGTGTTATAGATAATCTCATAACCGTAGACAGTATGAAGCTTCATAACCAGGAATTCATCATCTGTAAGCCGGCCTGGCTTTAGTAGAATCTCACTCGGTATTTTACACTTACCTATATCATGTAAGATGGCTCCCATACCAAGCTCAGTTAATTCTTCATTTGAGAGGCCCAGGCTTTTGCCGGTTATTACAGAATATATGCAGACGTCTACAGAGTGGTGGAATGTATAGTTATCTATATCTCTGATACCCGTGAGCTGCATAAACACATTTTCGTTATTAATTATTTTTTGTACAATTTCATCTACTGTTTCTTTTACAGGGGCTACTTCTATACTGTCTCCCTCTCTAACTGATGTAAGAACGTTTTTTATTGTTGAAAAAGCCTCTGAATAAATCTGCTCTTCCCGGATGTCTTCCTCAGCAACCGGTACAGCTTCTTCATCAATATAGACATAAGTAATATCCAGAGATTCAAGCTTACTTATGTATCGTGGTTTCATTGAAAAACCTTTTAGAAGAAGCAGCCTTCCATCTTCATGATTATAGACATCTTTAGCAAGTATCATTCCTGGTTTTAAATCGGATACAAGAATCTTCCTCATATATCCACCCCATTCAGACTTTGTAATTATAGTGCAGTAACTAAAGCGTTTAGTGCGGTATTTATATAATTAATCTGTCTAGTGTAACAGATTTTAGTACAGAAGCATACCTTGAAAAGTGAGGTGATGTTGTTGCTATGGTATTTCAAATCATTGTATGGACATTAGCTATATATGGGTTGATAGAAATAATAATCAATATATTTAATAGTATAGCGCTGGTAAATAAAAACATTAAAGATATGTACATACTAATTGCAGTTAAAAATCAAGAGGATACCATCGAAGGAATTATTCGTTCCATAGTATTTAAAAATATATATAACAAAAATGAAGGACTATTTAACAACATAATAATTGCTGATATGGGATCAACCGACCAAACACTGAACATATTAAAAAGGTTAACCAAGGAATACTCATTCCTAAAAATTATTGATTGTAAAGACTCTCACGAGCTATTAAACATTGTAATAAGAAAAGATTAATAGTAAATCGCAAAAACAATTATTATCCTCTAATTATATATTTTATCATAAATATATGCCAAATTAAAGAAGATATCAAAAAAAAATGATTTTCTTGTTACAGTTTTATATAATTATGAAGAGAAAATACAATACCGGAGATAAGAATGATTACCATACAAGGTGAAGTAGAAGAGATAATATTCAGAAATGAAATAAATGGATATACCGTATGCAACATAAACCATGAAGGAAATATGACTACGGTTATAGGACACATGATTAGTGTAAGTATGGGTGAAACCATACGGGTTACGGGTAAGTGGGTAAATCATCCCAGCTACGGGCAGCAATTTAAAGCAGAGATGTATGAAAGGCAGATGCCCAAAACAGAAAATTCCATTATTAAGTTTTTGGGTTCAGGAATAATTAAGGGAGTAAGAGAAGCTACAGCAAGAAAAATAATTGACAGGTTTGGGGACCGGGCTTTTGAGATTCTGGATGCTCAGCCGCATAGACTTGCAGAAATTAAAGGTATAAGCATGGAAAAAGCGCTTGCAATAGGACAAGCTTTTAATGAATACGGGCAGATGAGGGATGTCTCAACTTTCCTGCAGAAATATGGGATTAGTCCATTGTTTGTAAACAGGATTTATAAACAGTTTGGAGATAGAGCGATTGGGATAGTCAAAGAAAACCCATACAGACTGGCAGATGAGATTCCCGGCATAGGATTTAAGACGGCTGATAGAATAGCTCTTTCGCTAGGAGCAGATCCATCCTCGGAGAATAGAATTGCCAGCTGTATAACCTATATTCTTGCTAATGCTGCCATACAACATGGACACACATTTTTACCAATCAGCAAGATTACCGAATTTGTATCGGATTTATTAGGAGTAAATTCCAGTCTGGTTCATGATATAGTCATCTCTCTTGCTGTCAGTGGCAGGATTGTAATAGATAGGAATCCGGAATTACAAAAAGTATTTCTGAGATCATTAAATCAAGCCGAGGCTAGTGCAGCCAGAAAGCTTATTGATCTTTCACTGGTAAACTTTGAGGAAACCGTCGATAACCTTTCGGAGTATATATCTAATATAGAATCAGAGCAAGGAATCGGCTTGGTTAAGGAACAGCAGAATGCGGTGGTAGAATCCCTGAGAAACGGAGTAATTGTCATAACAGGAGGGCCTGGAACAGGAAAAACAACAATAATCAATACAATTGTACGCTTGCTTGAGAAGTTGGATTTATCTTATGCTTTAGCTGCCCCTACGGGTAGAGCGGCAAAGAGGCTTTCTGATGCTACAGGGAGGGAAGCGAAGACAATCCATAGGCTTCTGGAATTAGGCCGGAGAGAAGATGATGATGTAGATATTCTCTCAATAAGCCGGAATGCGCCGGTGCTGAACGAGGATGTAGTAATAATTGATGAAACTTCCATGGTAGACATTATATTGATGAACCATCTTCTTAAATCTATTGTTAGCGGCACAAGGTTAATTATGGTTGGAGATGCAGACCAGCTTCCGGCTGTTGGGCCCGGAAACGTGCTTAAAGATATTATTGCAAGTGGGGTAATAAGAACAGTAAGACTGACCGAAATATTCAGACAATCAAGTAGAAGCATGATTGTTGTGAACGCACATAAGATTAATAAAGGAGAATATCCGGTATTTAATAATTCTGAGGGAGGTTTTTTCTTATCAAGAAGCCGAAACTATACAGATAGTTTAAAAAAGATAGTATCCATTTGCAGTGAAAGGTTGACTAAACATAAGGGTTATGATCCTATCAAGGATATACAGGTACTATCTCCTACAAGGAAGGGGCTCATAGGGGTAAATAATCTAAACAATGAACTTCAAAAAGTATTAAATCCCCGGTCTGATTCCAAGGCTGAGAAGGTTTATGCAGATACCACTTTCCGTAAGGGTGATAAGGTTATGCAGATAAAAAACAATTATGATTTGGCCTGGAAGAGAAAAGGGGCTTATGGTGAGTGTGGTTTTGGGGTATTTAACGGGGATATAGGAAGAATAACAGAGATTGATGAGGAAAGTGGAATAATTATTGTCCTTTATGATGACAGAGAAGTTGAATATTCAGCTGATATTTTCGATGAGATGGAGTTAGCGTATGCTGTTACTGTTCATAAAAGTCAGGGCAGTGAATTTCCTGCTATTATAATGCCTGTAATGAGAGAACTACCTATGCTGACAACCAGAAACCTGCTGTATACCGCAATAACACGTGCAAAGGAAATGGTTGTCCTGGTAGGTAAAGAAGACGATGCCAGATTTATGGTTGATAATTTCAGAGAAGTTAAAAGGTATTCCGGGTTAGTGGACAAGTTGAGTTCTTCCTTCTCCCCAATATTACTGACGGAGGTTAATAATGATTACTCTTACTAAGATTTCCGAAACCTTTCTAAATTTATTTTTCCCTCCGAGATGCGGGTTCTGCTCTGAAATCATAAGCTGGATTCCTAAACCGAGGTATATGCTGTGTGAAGAATGTCTTTCTAAAATTTCACTTATTAATATGGAAGCGTGCAAGTATTGTGGGAAACAGTTAAAGACAGATACCAGGAAGGTTTGCCCGCAGTGTACAGGAGAGAAAAATTATTCAAACGTCTTTAGTTCATGTGAGTATTCGGGATTAATAAGGGATAAATTATTAGAGTATAAATTTAAGGGAAATAAACAACTATATAAAGTATTTGCTTCATTTATAATAGATAAGTTGAAAATGACAAATCAAGTAGGATTTGATATAATAATAAGTGTACCCTTGCATTTATCAAAGTTAGAAGAAAGAGGGTATAACCAATCAGAGTTGATAGCTAAGGAAATAGCTCAGTACTTTTTAATACCTTTATCCATCAACAATTTGGTAAAATCAAAACCAACTGAGAGTCAATCCAAACTGGATAAAAAAGGCCGGAGCATAAATGTGAAAGGGGCATTTTGCGTAAGGGATAACTATGAAATCAGAGATAAGAAGGTCCTACTGGTTGACGATATAATAACTACAGGTGCTACTGTAAATGAGTGCAGTAAGGTTCTAGTACAAGCTGGGGCAGGAGAAGTTTATGTGGTTACGGTGGCAACCGGCATAATTGACACAGATTAAACCATTTTAGGGGGAATTGATATGGAACCGAGAAATTGCAGGCGATGTGGTAGAATGTTTGGCTATATGGGAGGAATGCCTATTTGTGATCATTGTAAACAAAAAGATGAGGAAGATTTTCAAAAGGTCAGGCAGTATTTAAAGGAACAACCTGGCGCATCAATGAGAGAGGTTTCGGAGGCATGTGAGGTTAGTGTTGAAAAGATAACCAGGTTTCTAAGGGAAGGCAGGCTGGAAGTAAGGGAAGGAGCCAACCTTGTATTAGAATGTGAAAGCTGCGGCAAATCTATAAAAACCGGCCGGTTTTGTGAAAACTGTTCCAAACAACTGGAAAGAGATATGTCCAGGGTTGCAGGCACTGCAAATTCAGCTGGCAAGAAAAGTGATGATGACGATTCAAAGACTAAGGGTGGAGGCATGAAGTATCTTAGATCTGAATAGAAATATAATATTAAAAAAAATTTTTTAAAAGTATTAAATTTTAAATTTAAAATCCGATAAATATAATAGAAGAACAGAAAGAACTTAGAAAAAGTTTGAATAGATTGGTTAAGTGAAATATTTGGGGTGATTTATATGAAGATATGGGGACAAATACCACAGATATTGGGAATCTACGATAAGAATAAAACTACGGCCAAGGTTGATAAGACTTCAGGCGTAGTTCCGAAGAAGGATGTTATATCAATATCCGACCAAGGCAAGGATTTCCAGGCGGCACTTAAAGCTGCAAAAGAGGCGCCTGATATCAGAGTGGATAAGGTTGAAGAAATAAAGCAGAAAATGCAGGCCGATAAGTATGAAGTAAGTGGCAGCGATGTAGCAGATAAAGTTATTGATTCCATTCTAGGCAGGAAACTTTAATATTTGTTTAAATTGATTGCGGGATATGTGTCCCGCAAATCTCTTAATATGGAGTGAAAATTGTGATAAGCTCCCCTTCTATCTTCCCCTCACTTCGAAGGGAAGGAAAAGAAAGGCTTCGGAGGAATACTTTTACTCTCCCTTGATGTGAGGGAGAGATAGAGAGGGAGCTTAAAATGCAGTAAATAAGTACATTTGAGTTATTACCAATTAAATACCAATGATGTGGGTAATGTATAGCCGGAAGGGTGGGATAGAAGTTGAAACAAGAGTTGATAGATAAGCTGATAGAGATACTTGAACATGAATATAGGGTCTACGAGAATATTCATAGAATCTCAAAAGACAAAACAAATATAATTGTAGAAGGTAAGGTTTCTGAGCTTGATAATGTTGTGAAATTGGAACAGGCTCTTGTTTTGCAGATATCCAGAATAGACAAACAGAGAGAAGAGATTATCATCCAGCTTTCAAAGGAAGTTCAATCCGACACTCAAAGCCTGAATATCTCGGAGATAAAGAAGCATGCAAATAAGGAGCAAAACAAAAAATTAGAAGCATACCAGAATAATATGAACAATCTGGTTAATGAATTGACCCATGTGAATCAACTTAACTCAAAGCTCATAAAAAATTCCCTTGAGTTTATAGAGTTCTCACTTAACCTGATGTCAAATGCGGATGTTGTCAGCAACAACTATGGCCAAAAGGGCGAAACTTCACAGAAAGCAAGAAAGAATCGCTTCGATATGAAGCTGTAAAGGTGTGGTGTTATGTCTGGGTTTGCAAGCTATGAAATTGCCAGGTCGGGCCTTTTTGCAAGTGAGAGGGCCCTTTATGTTACAGGTCATAATATATCAAACGTTAATACGGCTGGATTTTCCAGACAGCAGGCCATACTTGCTTCTGCGACACCTGATTATTCCGGAAAGTTCCCCCAGGGATTAGGTGTTACCATAGAACAGATAAGGCAGATCAGAAATACTTTCCTGGATAATGTTTACAGGGCTGAGAACGAGCTTTTGGGATATCAGGAAACCAGGCTCAAGACCGTAAATGATATAGAGTCAATTCTTGGCGAACCTATGACAGATGGACTTCAAAGTGTACTGAATCAATTTTGGGACAGCTGGCATGAGCTTTCGAAATCTCCGGAAAGCCTGACGGTCAGGGCGCTAGTGAGGCAAAGGGCAAGTGCATTTGTTGACCAGGCAAACCACATAGGAGAACAGTTGAACAAACTCCAGGATGATCTGGATTCGGAAATCAAGGTAAGAATAGACGAGATTAATTCCCTGGCAAGCAATATTGCGGATCTTAATATAAAAATACTAAAGTCGGAAAACAGCGGAGATTTTGCCAATGACTTCAGAGATGAGCGTGCTGTTTACATAGATAGGTTATCAAAGCTGGTAAATATAAGTGTTAATGAGAAACAGGACTCCATGGTTGATATCGACATAGCAGGGCACTTCCTTGTGTCACGTGGGGATGTCAGTAAAATCTATGCCGGAGAAAATACGCTGGGCAGTTTGTATGTTGCACCGAGATGGAAAGCTACAGATAAATTGGTAGAAGTTAGAAGTGGAATTCTAAAAGGCATTCTGGAAGCCAGAGGAGAATCAGTAATAGGAACTATTGACAGTGTTTCCAACGGCAGCCCCAATGTTAAGTCAGATATCACCATTGCTGTTGATTTGTCCAATGTTGCTGATTTGGCAAGTCTTCAGGCCAATATCAGCCAGTTTATTGACAGATTGGAAAACAAAGGCATAGATTATAGGCTGAATTTAGTTACTTACGGAGGTACGACAGGTTCAGACGTGCCTCAGCAGTTTACTGACAGAGCAAGCTTTGAAGCTGCTATTGCTGCTGACCCGGTTATAGGGGGCAGTGCCAATGCAGACTTTGATAGCCTGGTAACCCATCTGCAAAGTACTATTACATACAGAAACGAAGCCAATAGGTACCTGGTAGCTTTTACCGACCAGAATGCCGATGCCGGCGCCGTACTTGATACACAGATAGATAACTTGAATCAGCTTGGAATGACTACTTTTATTGCTACTGATGATACTGATGGAGCTGCTGCAGGGTTCCAGCCTGATGCAGGCTGGCAGGATATGGCCGATAGTACGGGAGGAAAGGTATACGATTTATCAGCTGTAGACTATGATAGCCTGGGTTTAGACGTAAATTCGGATGTAAACCAGAAGATGAGTACCATTCCAGCTTCAAATGATGTCATACCTGATATAAAGAGGCGCTTAAATGCCTTGATTAATATAATTGCAAGGGAAGTAAACAGTTTGCATAAGACAGGTGTAGACATATACGGAGATCCGGGAGAAGACTTTTTTATAAAAGAAGACAACGACTTTTCCATGCAGATGGGTAATATCAAGCTTAATCCGATTTTTTCAGTGCTTGACCGGATTGCTGCTGCTAAAACTCCAGCTACAGGGGATAATGCTTTAGCGCAAGAAATAATAGAGTTAAGACATAATAGTATCTTTGGGAATGTGTCAGAAAGTCAAAACGGTGATGATTATTACAGGTCTATAATTCTAACATTAGGAAATGCCGGCAGTGAGTCCGAAAGAGTGGTTGACGGACAGAAGAAGCTTCTGGAGTCGGCTGAAAGCCGGAGAACAGCTATATCCGGCGTATCAATGGATGAAGAAATGTCAAATATGATAAAGTTCCAGTATTCATATAATGCTGCAAGCAAGGTCGTATCACTTATGGATGAATGCTTTGAACATATTATTAACAGATTGGGTATGCAGGGAAGGTAAGGGGTGAGGTAGAATCATGAGAGCATCATTTTTCGGTCTGAATATTGCAATGTCAGGTTTATATGCCAGCCAGAGGGCTCTGGATACAGTTAACCACAACGTGGCCAATGTCAATACTCCCGGATATTCACGCCAGGTAGCGAACCAAAAAGCCGATACGCCTATTGCTTTAAGCGATGGAACCGGTATGGTTGGAAATGGGGCGAGGGTTCTAGGCGCTGAAAGAATACGGGATGAGTATCTTGATTTTAAATACTGGAGTGAGAACGTATCCTATGGCGAATGGGAAGTAAAAAAGACTCAGCTCTCTGATATCGAAGCAATTTTTAATGAACCATCCGACAGTGGCTTTAATACTGTGCTGAACGAATTCTTTGCCGCAGTTCATGAATTGTCGAAAAATCCAAGTAGTCTGGCTACCAGGGCGTTAGTAAAAGAAAAAGGCGTAACGGTTGCCAACTACTTTAACAGTACAGCAAACCATCTTGAAAAGATTCAGTCGGATTTGAACTATTCCGTAAAGTCCAAGGTTGAGGAGATAAACTCTTTAAGCGAGCAGATAAGGGCTTTGAACGAACAGATATATAAGTTTGAACTGCAGGGGGATGCAGCAAACGACTTGAGAGATCAAAGGGCGGTTTTGGTAGATAAGCTCTCAAAACTTGCCAAGATAGATGCTCAGGAGGTTACGGTAGGCAAGCTGGCTAACGGGAAGGATGATAAGAGATTTCAGATTGTTATAGATGGTAAATTTCTGGCAGATAATTTTAGAAGATATGCAATCACATACCAGCAGAGTACAACCAAGAACAATACTGAAGATATACCCGGCATATTCAATTTATACTGGGAGGATGGTACGAAGTTCAATCCTAACGGCGGTGAATTAAAAGGATATATGGATGTAAGGGATGGAGCCGGAGACATTAACAATGAGTTTAAGGGTGTTCCGTATTACCAGAGAAAACTGAACGAATTTGTCCGGGTTTTTGCAAAGGCGTTTAATGAAGGGTTCATAGACTACGATGCTGATGGTACCATAGGCGTCGGAGAAGATAAAATAGGACATGCTGACGGATATGGATTAAACAGTGCAGCAGGTGACCCATTACCGGGAATCAGATTTTTTACAATGGACGATATGTCATCAAGCACTTTTGTAAGTGCAGCGCCTGATCCGACAGACCCAAACGATATTAATGACCTTTATGACAATATTACAGCAAAGAATCTTACTATATCACAGGATATAGTAGATAGTGTGGATAACATATTTACATCAACAGATGCCGGTGAAAAGGGTAATGGTGAGGTTCTCCTCAGTATAATCGAATTCCGGCATGATCCCAAGGTGTTTAATGAAGGTACTCCTGAAGATTTCATGAGATCGCTCATATCTAACCTTGGTATAGACTCACAGCAGGCAGGCAGGGTATCTTTAAATCAGGAAACAATAGTAAAACAGATAGATAACAGAAGAAGTTCCAATTCAGGAGTTTCTATAGATGAAGAAATGGCAAACATGGTAAAATTCCAACATGCCTACAATGCATCGGCAAGAATGGTAACAACGCTGAGCCAGATATATGATGTATTAATCAACCAAATGGGCAAATTCTAGGAGGGGTTCAATTATGAGAATTACCAACAATATGCTTGTAAACAACATGATGTATAATATGGGAAACAATCTTGAGAGATTGGACAGGATTCAGCAAATGTTGTCAACCGGTAAAAAGATAGCAACTCCGTCTGATGATCCTATTGTTGCATCAAGGGCTTTGAAAATGAGAACAGATGTGGCAGAGATTCAGCAGTATAAAAAAAATGTTGATGATGCAGGTTCCTGGTTGGAGATTTCAGAATCGACACTTAGTAATATGGGCGATTTGCTGCAAAGAGTGAGGGAATTGGCGGTACAGGCGGCTAATGGTTCTATGACGCAAGACGATACAAAAAAAGTAGCAACTGAAGTGGAGCAGATAAAAAAGCAGCTTATACAACTGTCTAATACTACTTATGGCGGTAGATACATTTTTTCAGGATTTAAAACCGACCAGAAATTAGTGGATGATGCAGGGCTGTATAATATTCAGGTTGAAACACTGGTTCCGAACAGAGAGGATATTAAGTATGAAATTGGAATCGGAGACATGATAAATATTAACGTCCTGGGAAGTGAGCTGCTGGGCGGGGTAGGGGCCGTTGGGACACCGCCGAAACTTGTAGAAGATCTGGATAATTTTATAAATGGATTAAACGCTAATGACAATACCGCAATTAGCTTGGCTATTACGAAAATAGACGAAAATTCGGAGAATATATTGATGATTAGGTCGGATGTAGGAGCCAGGACTAACAGACTTGAGTTAACAAAAAACAGACTAATGGCAGATGATACTAACTTTACTAAACTAATGAGCTTGAATGAAGATGCCGACATGGCAGAGGTAATAATGAAGCTTAAGAACGAGGAAAATGTATATCAGGCTTCACTGGCCGGTGGAGCGAGAATTATACAGCCTACCCTAGTTGATTTCCTCCGGTAATAATTTTTTTCACAGGGAAGTGAAAATATGAACCTTCTACGGATAGAGCAAACCTATGGTATGATAGGAGTTGAAACCCGCAATTCCAAAGCGGATATTAGGACTCAGCAAAGCAGGTTGAATCTCCAGCAAACATATGTAAAAATAGAAATTGATAAGCAGGCTCCAACTGTCAAGATAGACCAGCATGGCTGTTTTGCCACAGCTGGTCTTAAGAACGTCTTTGAACTTACCGAGGAAGCTGCACAGGCAGGACAGCAGCAGGCAATGGAGTATACGGCAAAAAAAGCTGCCGATGGCGATATGCTTGCTAACATAAAATCAGGGGGTAACCCCATTGCTGAGATAGCCAAGAGAGATTCATATCAGGAGCATGAGTTTAACATTGACCTGATTCCCAAGGTAAGACCCAAGATTGACTTTGAGGGGTACATAAGGCTTTCTGCCGAAATGGGAGAGGTAGAAAGCAGTGTAAAAGAAGGCTATGTAAAAGTGAACTTTACCGAAAATAAAATTAGATTGTATTTGGCCCAGAAGCCATCATTACAAATCCAATATATTGGTAAAAAAGTTGATACATATGTATAATGATGTGATAAAATAAAGATGGAAAAAAGTAAAGGACTATGTTAAATTTTGGGAGGTGACAAATATGAAGGAATTAATAAAGAAAATGTGGAGGTTGAATAGAGCAATTGTAAGTACAGGGTTTAACACAGCGCTAGACTGTATTAAACAAGAAATTGATTTAAAAATATTAAGTTTCGAAACAGGTAAAGAATTTGACACCTGGAAAATACCAAGAAAATGGGAGTTAGATGAAGCTTATTTGATAGACATGGATACAGGTAAAAAACTCCTGGATACTCATGATAACATTCTCCATGTTGTAATTGGTTCTCTTCCTTTTGATTCTGAAATTGAAAAGGAAAAGCTGGCAAGACATCTTCATTATGACAAAAAGAGGCCGGAATTTATTCCGTGCGTCTATAAATACTATGATAACCTCGATTGGGGTTTTTGCTGTACCAAAGCCCAGTATGACAAGGTTATGAAATCCCAAAGGCTAAAAGCCGTTATAAAAACCGCCTACTCAGACGGAGAACTCAAGTTAGGAGAGTTTACAGTAAAAGGAAAGTCACCTGATACTATATATATTCTATCCCACCTTGACGGTCCGGGTCAGGCAAATGACAGCCTGTCTGGTGCAGCTGTTTCTGTTGAATTAGTCAAAAGACTATCAAATATTCAGACATACTATACATACAAATTTTTGTACTTGCCTGGAACTATAGGGCCGATGGTATACCTGCACTCCAATCCGGATGTTGTCAAAAATGGTGTAGCAGCAATAATTCTTGAGATGCTTGGGAATAACAGTACGCTAACTCTTCAACATTCTCTCCATAAGGACGAATATATTGACAGGGTATTGCACTATATCCTGTCAAGGGAAGGTAAGCCTTTTAAGGAGAGGGATTTTGGCAAGATAATATATAACGGAGAAAGAATATTCAATGCTCCGGGGATAGATATACCTACAGTATCATTGTCCAGGTTGGAATCTGGTGATTTACCTTTTCATGAATACCGAACAAGTGGAGATAGTCCGGACATAATAGATGAAAGCAGATTAAAAGAAGCTGTTGATGTAGTTCTAAAGACTATTAATATTTTGGAAAACGACTTTGTTCCGGTAAGAAAGTATTTTGGTATACCATTCCTATCAAAATATGGACTCTGGGTTGAATGGAGCCAGTATCCCGAACTGCGTGTACAAATCAATAATATTTTATTCTTATTGAACAATAATAATAGTGTGTTTGAGATAGCAAGGGAGCTTAATCTGGACTACAAAGAAGTATATGAATTTATAAACAAGATGGCAGAGAACAAACTGGTAGATAAACGGCAGGTGTTTATATCAGAAAACTAAACAATACTATCTACAGGAGGAAAACAAATGATTTTAGAAACAAAGCACTTTGGCAATGTAGAAATAAAAGAAGAAGATATAATCACGTTTGAAAGAGGCTTACCCGGATTTGAAGATATTAAAAGGTATGCTGTGCTTCATAAGGTAGATGATGATAATCCTTTCAAATGGCTGCAGTCGGTGGATAATGGTTCAGTAGCTTTTGTAATAGTTTCTCCTCAGGCATTTAAAGACCACTATGAAGTGAAGATTGATGATGCGGTAACTGCTGAGTTGGAAATTGATGACCTTTCCGATGTAGTTGTATACAGCATAGTAACCATACCGGAAGAGATTTCCCAAATGACAGCCAACCTTAAAGCCCCCATTATAATAAATGCAAAGAAAAATAAGGGGTGCCAGATACTATTGGAAGATGAGAGGTATAATTTCAAGCATAGTATTGTCGAAGAGCTCCGGAAGATGGGGGGCAAATAAGGATGCTAGTGCTAACCAGGAAGAAGAATGAATCTATTGTAATAAATGATGATATTGAGATAACCATTGTAGATATCCAGAATGACCAGATCAGGATAGGAATAAAAGCCCCGAAGAATGTTACCATACACAGAAAAGAGATTTACCTGCAGATAACGGAGGAAAATATAAAAGCTGCAGAGAATAAGAATGTTTCACTTGAAGAACTGAAGAAGAATTTGAAGCTGTGAAAAGGACTCAAAAAATGAAGGTACTAGTTACAGGCGGGGCAGGATTTATCGGAAGCAGCCTGGTAGAAGAGCTTATAAACAGGAATCATGACATAATAATTTTGGATAACCTTTCAACTGGGAGATATGAGAACATACATCTCGCTTCAGAATTTGTTCATGGCGATATAAGAGAATCTAAGGTATTAGAAGATATAACAAGGGATGTTGACTGCATCTTTCATCTTGCCGCATTTGTTTCGGTTCCGGCAAGTATCCAAAGGCCTGATGAATGTTATGGTGTAAATATTGACGGTACTCTTAACGTAATAAAGGCAGCTGGAGAAAATGGAGTCAGGAAAATAATCTTTTCTTCCAGCTGCGCTGTCTATGACGGTACACAAAGCAGTGCTATTAATGAAAACTGTGGTATAGATTTAGTAAGTCCCTATGCAAGATCCAAGTATGAAGCAGAGCAATTGTTAAGTGAATACAGTCACAAATATAACTTCTCATTCATCAGCTTGAGGTATTTTAATGTTTTTGGTGAAAGGCAAGATCCAGGTTCTCCATATTCTGCGGTCATTCCCAAATTCATTTCGAGAGCCTTAGGAAATGAAGAGATAGTTATTTATGACGATGGAGAACAGACCCGGGATTTTATATATGTCAAGGATGTTGTCAATGCAAATATCACCGCCATGGAGAGTAGTGCCGGAAATGAGTTGTTTAATGTAGGGACAGGTAAAAGCATATCGGTAAATCATCTTGCCAAGCTGGTTATTAAAGAATGCAATTCAAACTCGCAAATTAAGTATGAACCGGAGATGTCCGGAGATACCCGCTTTTCTTTGTGTGATATTAGTAAAATAACCGGTCACTTAGGATGGGAACCGGAGTATGAATTTGAAGATGCTCTGGTAAGGACCATCGAGTGGTACAAGAGAAACGAAAAACCTCGAAAATAGGAAATATAAGCTAAATTTTATACGTGAGATTAAAATAATCTATAAAAACGACAAATCACAGCCCAATTTATCCAAATTTACTGTTAAGTAAAATTAAAATTATCCCGATATTTAATATGTAAGGGCAATTTCTACCCTTTTGAAAACTAAAGGCGCCAATTTTCAGATGGAAAGAATAAGCCCTTATGTCAAGGAAGAAAATAATCAAATCAAGGAGGAATGGTTATGAGAATTAACCACAATATCGCATCTCTTAATTCTTACAGGCAGTTGACATCGAATGCTGTAAGCCAGCAAAAATCATTGGAAAAGCTGTCATCCGGCTTAAGAATCAACAGAGCTGGAGACGATGCAGCAGGATTGGCAATTTCTGAAAAGATGAGAGGTCAAATCAGAGGATTGGAGCAGGCAGCAAGGAATTCCCAGGATGGTATTTCACTAATCCAGACAGCAGAAGGCGGATTGGCAGAAACCCATTCAATTCTCCAGAGGATGAGGGAGTTAGCGGTTCAGGCAGCCAATGATACCCTTACACCTGACGACAGAACATCAATAACAACAGAAATATCCCAGCTTACAACTGAAATTGGAAGAATAGGTACTTCAACAAAGTTCAACACCAAAAACCTTCTCGATGGCACCTTGGGAATAAAGCATTCCGGAGGAACCTTGGACTCAACCTATGATGGTTTCAGTGC
>DHFP01000263.1 GCA_002402315.1 Clostridiales bacterium UBA4821 | reverse complement strand
TGTCAATAATACGTGCAGTTTATTCTAATCCGCTTTAACTGTTAACTGTTTAATCGCCTCTTTTATTACATCTTTTGGTATATCATTACATTGAATCACTTCACCTATACGCTTGGGAAGAATAAAATTCAATTTACCCTCAGAAATCTTCTTATCAAAAAACATCTGATTATAAACTTTCTCAGTATCAAGATTTTTGTAAACTACTGGAAGCCGCATACCTGACAGTAAGGCAATAATTCTTTCTGTATCCTGTTTACTGACTATACTCATTTTCCTTGCTATACTGCAGGCTGCTGCAATACCAAGCGAGATACATTCGCCATGTAACAGAGAAAAGTTTAATACACTTTCTATTGCATGACCTACTGTATGTCCGAAATTCAAAATAGCACGAAGGTAGTTTTCTCTCTCGTCTGTCTCTACAACTTTTGATTTGATTGAACAATTAATCTTTATAACATATGAAAGAACTTCATCTCTCCTATTGAGTATTTCATCTGTGTTTTCCTCCAAGTATCTAAAGAAATCTTTATCCTTTATTACCGAATGTTTTATAACCTCTGCAAGCCCGGATATATACTCCCTTTCCGGTAAAGTCTTGAGTGTATTGATGTTAATAAAAACCGCATTAGGTTGATAAAAGCTTCCTATAAGGTTTTTACCACCCTCAAAATCAACTCCAACTTTTCCCCCAACACTGCTGTCACATTGAGCAATAAGTGATGTAGGAACCTGTATAAAGTTAACCCCTCTAAGGTATGTCGCCGCCGCAAAGCCGGCAATGTCACCTGCAACGCCTCCTCCAAGAGCAACTATAGTGTCTTTACGTTCAAATTTATTTTCCATACAAACACTATATATTTCTTTTACAGTACCTAAATTCTTACTCACCTCTCCGGCAGGAAAAACAAATTTTAACACTTCCAGCCCTTCCTTCCGTATTTCTTCAATACAGGAATTCGCATGAAGTCTTTCAACGTTTGAATCTGTTACAACTAATACCTTACCCGGTCTGATAGAAGCAACTACCTTACCAATATTATCAAAACCAGAGGAGATATGAATCGGATAACTCCTCTCCCCTAAATTAACTGTTAATCCTGTCAAAATTCAGTCCTCCCTTTTTTTCAGTACCTCACTGCATCTTTCACATAAGGTTGGATGCTTATTGTCTTTACCAACAGTTTCGCTGAATATCCAGCACCTTTCACACTTTTCACCGGGTGCATTTTCAACAAATATATCCAAACCCGTACTATCTCCGGTAACTACTCCGGAAGATGGCGGGCAGTGTGCTTTATGAACCTTTACACCCGATACTATAAACATTATTGCAAGCTCATCTTCAAGTTTATATAGGAAATCATAATACTTGTCATCTGTATAAATTGTCACAAAAGCACTCAAGGAATGTCCGATAACCTTGTCAGCTCTTGCTGTTTCAAGAGCCTTTGCTACATCAGTCCTAACATCAAGTATCTTATTCCATTTCTCTTCAAGCTGTTCATTCATATAACCTTCATTTACAGCCGGCCATGAATTCAGCTGGATGCTTTCGGTATTATGGCCGGATTCATGCGGCATATATTGCCAGATTTCTTCAGTTGTAAATGCAAGAACAGGTGTTAACATCTTCACAAGCGCTGCCAGTATATCATACATGGCTGTCTGCGCCGCTCTTCTATCAGTAGATTCTGCTGCAGATGTATAAAGCCTATCCTTAATTACATCGAGATAGAAATTACTCATATCAACAACACAGAAGCTGTGTATTGTATGGTAAACAAAATGGTATTCATACTTTTCGTACGCTTCTGTTACCTTCTTAATCAGTTTATTTAACTTAAGCAGCGCCCACTTATCTATTTCCTGAAGGCTCTCATATGGTACTCTATCCTTGTTAGGGTCAAAGTCATAAATGTTACCCAGTATAAATCTGCAGGTATTTCTTATCTTCCTATAAACCTCAGATAACTGCTTCATAATCTCCTTTGAGAACCTTACATCACTCTTGTAATCGGAAGATACCACCCAAAGTCTTAATACATCAGCACCGTATTCAGCAATTACATCCAACGGGCTGATAGTATTTCCCAAAGACTTGGACATCTTTCTTCCTTCACCATCAACTACATAACCGTGTGTTAATACTGTCTTATAAGGAGCAGAACCTCTTGTTGCAACTGCTGTCAACAGTGACGACTGGAACCAGCCTCTATGCTGGTCACTTCCTTCCAGATACATGTCAGCCGGCCATCTAAGATCATCCCTTGTTTCCAAAACTGCAGCATGTGTTGATCCGGAATCAAACCAAACATCCATAATATCAGTTTCTTTTTTGAACTTTGAACCTCCGCATGCGCAGGTTATCCCTTTGGGCAGAATCTCGTCCGCCTTCATTTCAAACCATGCATCCGATCCTTTCTCCCTGAATAACTCTTTCACTGCATTTATCGTATCATCATTTATTAATTCTTTATCACAGGATTCACAGTAGAAGATAGGAATTGGAACCCCCCATAATCTTTGACGGGAAATACACCAGTCTCCCCTGTCTCTTACCATATTGGTGATTCTTTCTTCTCCCCAGGCCGGTACCCACTCTACTGTCTTAATTTGTTCAAGTGCTTCTTTCCTGAATCCCTCTATCGATGCAAACCACTGCTCTGTTGCTCTGAATAGAACTGGATTTTTGCATCGCCAGCAGTGTGGATACTGGTGAATAATCCCGACTTCCGCCAGTAAATGCCCTGATGCTTTTAAGTCCTCAATAATAGCTTTATTGGACTTATCATAGAATAACCCTCTGAACTTTCCCGCAAGATCATTCAGATAACCTTTGTCATCGACAGGAACTATTACAGGTAAGTTGTATTTTTTACATACATCAAAGTCTTCCTGGCCATGTCCCGGAGCAGTATGGACACAACCGGTCCCTGCATCAAGGGTAACATGTTTACCAAGTATAACTACCGAATCCCTGTCAAGGAACGGATGTTTACACTTCATACCTTCAAGTTCACTGCCCTTATATCTGGCAATTAAATCATACTTCTCAATTTTAGCTTCTTTTGCAACACTCTCAACCAAGTCGTCAGCTACCACGTAAACCTCATCGTTTACCTTTAATAGTGCATACTCATAGTCACCATTCAGGCATATGGCAAGGTTCCCAGGCAAAGTCCATGTTGTAGTAGTCCATATTACAAAATACACTTTATTCTTTTTGATCAGGTCTTGAAATACCCCTTTATCGTCTATGAGATCAAACTTGACATATATAGACCTGGTCCTATCTTCACCGTATTCAATTTCAGCTTCAGCCAGTGCAGTTTCACAATCAGCGCACCAATAAACCGGCTTTAACCCCTTGTATATATATCCCTTCTTTGCCATCTCACCAAAAACTTCTATCTGCTTTGCCTCAAACTCAGGTGTAAGAGTAAGGTATGGATTATCCCAATCTCCAGTTACTCCAAGCCTTTTAAACTGCTCTCTTTGTTTGGCCACATACCCAAGTGCAAACTCCTTACAAGCACTTCTAAACTTGGCAGGTTCTACTGCATGCCTGTTTATCCCCAGCTTTTTAATAGCCTGAGTCTCAATAGGCAGCCCGTGTGTATCCCATCCCGGCACATATGGAGTATAGTACCCGTTCATAGTCTTGAACTTCACCACAATATCCTTGAGAATCTTGTTTAACGTAGTTCCAAGATGGATATCTCCGTTTGCATAAGGCGGGCCGTCATGAAGAATATAGGACGGCTTCTCCTTATTTAATTCAAGCGCCTTCTTATAGATATTTTTTTCTACCCACATTTTTTGATATTCCGGCTCCCTTTCAGGCAGATTCGCTCTCATGGGAAACTCGGTATTAGGAAGATTTAGTGTTTTACTGTAATCCATATCTATCAACTCCTTTTTAAAATAAAAAACCTTACATCCCTTAGGGACGCAAGGTCATTACGCGGTACCACCCAAATTAGTGATAGTTCATTTCCATCACTCACTCTCAAAGGTTTTAACGCTACCAGCGGCCTTTTCTACTCGTTTTCCTTTCGAAAGGCAACTCAGGGGTGATTTTCTACAGTCTCCTGCCGCCGGTTTTCACCTCTTCCAGCTCTCTGTAGATCAGTAAAATCTGCATACTCTTCCCCATCACGGTCTTTACCTATGAATTTATTGTTTAGATTATACTTTATTAGTTCTTTATAGTCAATATTTCCTTTTTGCTTTTGTTTCATCCCCATGTACCCTGTCTAATTTGCCTCCATTTATTTTTACGCCAAATGAAATGTCCTCTATCATTCTATAAAAACTTAGCTTGTCATCTTCATTCTCTAGTGGTTCAGGTCTATAGTTTTTTATTAGACACGGAACTATTTCAGCTGATTCAATACCTTTGTCATCAAAATGCACAGTTAAAATCATGCTGTTATTTTTTATATTCGTAAACACAAAATTACCTAGACTATAAGCAATCAATCCATCTCTATAAAACTCAAATCCCTGGAGCACATGGGGATGACTTCCTATCACCACGTCAGCCCCATTATCAATTAATAACCTGGCAAGCTTTCTCTGATAAGGCTTTGGAATAGACTCTTTTTCAACCCCCCAGTGCAAATAAACTACAACAATATCATCCTGGTTAAAGCCTTCCATACTTTTTAATAACTTGTTCGGGTCATAAATCCCTGCAACCCCAGGCCACTTCTGTCCGGCATGCCATGCTCCGTTAGGTATTACCCTGCTTGCAGCAAAAAAAACCACCTTCTTGCCATTCTTATTTTGAATAACAGGCTTGAATGCCTCAGCCTGATTTCTTCCGGCACCCACATACTGCAAGTCAACAGACTCAATACTCTCGAGGGTTTCGTAAAAAGCAGAGGTTCCATAATCCAATACGTGGTTGTTTGCAACCGATAATATATCTATACCTGACCACTTTACTCCTTCCAAGACCTTGGGATTTGCCCTGAAAGTATATTCCTTATTTACACTAGGGGTTCCTCCAAGACCTATGGCACTTTCCAGATTACCTATGGTAAAATCACTTGTTGACAGCAAACTGCTTACTTTTTCAAAAGGATAGTTAAGGCCGGCTTGGTTAATTTTGTTTTCTACATGAGAAGCTAATAATATGTCACCCACAAAACTTATACTGATTCCTTTTTGAATGTTTTGAGCGTCACTATTAACAGGATTTTCCTGGTTTAGCCTCTCTTTCGAATAAGCATATAAAAATACTCCTGCTGCTATAACCAGGAGTAAAAAGATTATTAATCTTCTATTCAACTTCATACAATATCCTTCTTACCCATAACACTATTAATATATTTATAATATATCTATTCAGAACCAAAAGCTATATAAGTCAGTGATTGATTCATGTGCATTCCGTTTAACTGCTGTCCAAAAGAATTCATACCTATCATATCAATTCCATTAAACACAGATTTTATGTTGTAGGATGTTTTATCTCTTAACATTTCCAGATACCTGTAAGCACAATTAAATACCAGCAAACACTCGACATTGCCTAGTTTTCTTTCTAACCTTCTAATTAGCTCCTCAAGTTCTTTAACCATAGATTGCTGATGCATACGAATTACTTCCTGGCCTTCTTTTAGAAAACACTGAAAACTCATTGAGCCATCAGAATTTACTCTAATGGGAGACCTTAAAAAAACTTGGTTATTATAGCTGACTCCCAAAGGATTAGACATCAAGTCATAAAAATTTAATTCACTTGCATCTTTTCCGCTTAATTTCCCATAAATATTGACAATTGGAGTATAATCTATTTCTTTTACAAGTCTTTTTTTAAAATTTGCATCAGTAATCTTCATTGTAAATGGAGTTGGTGTATAATTTATAGTATATCCAACCTCAAAAGGCATATCTATTTCCATAAGTATTAATACCGATGCATCGATTAAGACGGAGCCATTTACATGTAAGTAAGTCCTTTCATTTCTAAACGCTACTTTATTTAAATATTCTCTAACACCATTAGATACCTTCTGTTGGTCATAGTTTGCTGAGATAAAATATATGGATAATTTAGTGTCGTCAAACACTAAATTATCCATTACTTCAAAAACAGCATCTTCTTCAAAAAACTTTTTACTAAATCCCGAAGTAATTCTCATATCTTCACCGTATAAATTAAAAATTAAGAAACTTTATACTCTATAAACAGAAACAATAGAGACTGGTAAATAAAAATTGGAAGTTACAATTAAATTGAAATCTATATAAGTTGAATTAAATATTT
>DHFP01000163.1 GCA_002402315.1 Clostridiales bacterium UBA4821 | reverse complement strand
TTTTAATGTTAGCATAGATTATCTGGTTGGCAGAGTTAACCATAAGAGCCCAACCATTTCAGAAGTCAAAGAAGAATATTCTGCACAGATTGAGGAGTATGACCCTATTAGCGGCTTACCTCCCGAGGCACAAAAGTTGTTTGAAGAGTTTAAAGAATTTATTCTTGCAAAATACGGAAAGGATAAATGAGTAAAATGGGTCAAAAAATTATTTCATGGCTCATTTTTTATTTACTTTACTAAAAAATTATAATAAACTATAAATCAAGTAAACTCAGTAGGGTCAACTAGCAAAGAGCGGTCTCCGATAACCGGACACAAAGAGGAAGGTGAATAATTTGATAGCACAAATGTTACAAGATATTAAAAAAGAAATTATTGCAGTAATAAATAAATATCCAGTAAATAAAGTAGCTATTTTTGGCTCCTATGCTAATGGAACTAATAAAAACAATAGCGATATAGACATATTGGTAAATTTTAAGACTCCTATAGGTATGTTTAAATTTTTAGAATTAAAAGATAACCTAGAAACTGCATTAAATAGAAAAGTTGATTTATTAACTTATAAGTCTCTTGAAAGTAGTTTGATAAAAGAAGAAGTATTAAAAGGAGCCATAGAAATATATGCAGAGGGATAAAATATTTTTATTGAAAATTCTTGAAGATATAAGAGACATTGAATCATTCTTAAAGAATATTGCATATGAAAAATTCTTATCTGAAACAATAATCAGAAAAGCAGTTTGTATGTCTCTGATTAATATAGGTGAATCTGTTAAGAGTTTGTCTAGAGATATAAGGTCTAGATATAGTTATGTACCATGGAAAAAGGCTGCCGGTTTAAGAGATATTGTTGCGCACAAATATGGAACTATAGATTTTGAGATAATATGGCAAACAGTAACAGTAGAGATACCGTCTTTTAAAGAAGATATAATAAAGCTTTTAAATTCAAATCCACCTTTATAATTTCAACCTTAAATGACCTCCTTAAAATTTCACAAATTAATTTTTGACGTAGACGTATATAACTTTGGTACGTATTACCAATATATCATTAATAAAGTAATTATTCCATTATCTTTCTTAGAAAGCATAAAAAGAACGTAATTTATGATAGATACTAAAATGACTTTTCAGTCGGTCTGACGGTTCTTGTCTTGCTTATGGTCTGTTATTCATTACAATTTCTATGAGTTTACCCGCGTCCTTGGCTCTATTTATGGCATCCTCGGTAATTATTTCACCCTGGTTTAATATCTGATTACCTTGCCTGTCTCTAATAGCCTTAGTAACTTTTCTGCCAATAAGAAACTCTTTTTGCTTTTCTTCAAATAAATTAGAGGATTTCGGATTATTGTGCTTATTGCCCGGCTTTTGCTTACTTTCCAGCTTGGGTTGATTTCCTGGCTTATACGTGAATGCTACTGCAGATATCCCTTCTTTAAAAGTTCCATTACCCGGCTTTTGAGTATCTGTATTTTGTACCGCTTCCTCTTCAGGTTCTTTCTCGGTATCGGGAACGTCGGTCTCGATACGATTCTCTTCCTGATTATTCTGAACAGGAAGCTCAATCTCTTCCTCATTAACGTTAGAAACTGTAAAATCCTCTTCTGATACCTCAGGAAGTTCATCAAATGAGTTGGTCTCAGGTTCTGTATGTTTTAGTTCTTCTCCGGTTTTTTCCTTATTGTCTTGAAGTATCATTTCATCAGACTTTTCTTGAGGCTTATGGTTTTTTTCATCTACATACAGCATATCTTTTTGTTTAAATGATGTTGCATTTTCAAGATTATCAGTCCTCTTATCCATATAACTCACTTGATTATTAGAATCCATCTCATCTGAGTCCACTTGCTGATTAACATTAGAGACATTTCGAAGTATCTCTTCTAAATTCTCAACAACTACAATAAGGTTTTCTCCAAATGTTACTATTCCCTTTCTAGGAATTATTTTAATTTTTTCCTTATTGTCAAAAAAACTGAATTCTAATGCTGATATCGAGCAACCCTTAGGGTCAATGAAAATGTCCCCGGTCTGTCCAATCAGTCTTCCCTTCTGGGTTAATACTTTAGTATTTTTTACTTTTACATTCTTTTTAAAAATATTAATAGCGTTTTCAACCTCAACCGCATCACGCAATGCATCCTTTTTACTCACGGTAAGTGCATGATCACCTATCCCCTGCACATCCTTTGCTTCTATAACCTTAGCTCCTAGAATTATCATACCGTCATCCACAATAAAGTAATCTGCTGTACCCCTGTCACCATTAAAAATTATATCCCATACCTTTCCTATCTGGTCTCCACTGGATAGATCAATTACAGGTAAACCTATTATTTCTTGCGTCTTTTTCACGAAACTGCCTCCTTCTATTTTTAATATAATTTCACTCTAGATCGAAGTTCTTGGTGAGTTCCTCCCTGCCTTGAGCACTCAGGGTATGTCCAAAGGTTTCCAAATAGCTTTGCATCATTTCTTTGGCTAGATTGTCTTGTCCCATCTGTTTGTAAAGCGAACAAATATCCACTACAATCCACAGTATTAACTGATCTTCGGGCCTCTTGTCCAGAGCTTCAATGTAGCTTTCTACCGCCTCTAAAAGTAATCCCTTACTCTTTGACTCAAAGGCCTTGTCTATACATTGTTCAATTGTCAAACTCCCATCATCACCTATTGATTTCCCTTGGTTTTTTATATCATCTTGTTGGCCTTTAAACTCTTTATCACCAACCTCTTCTTCAATAACAGCAGCAAATAGATTCTGTCCACTTTCATGTACTTCATTGGCCTGACTTTGTTCCTGGTTTACTCTAGTATCCTGTTCCTCATCTCTTTTCAATATCTTCTTACTAACATCACTTAAAGCAATCTCTCCCCTTATATATTTGGAGAAAACATCGTCAAGCTTTTTAGCTTTCCGGTTAAAATCAACGTAACTTGAATTTTCATCATTGTTAAAATCATCCAGAATGTTTTCATTCTCCAGAGTTACCGGTATAACATCTTCGGCCATTCCATCCGCAGCTTGTTCACTTTTTATTTTCAGCATATTAAAACCTCTAAATCTAAACTTACTCTTAAGAAAATCAATCCTTTTGGATAAATCTAATTTATTGAGTATTTGGGTAATGTCGGGAATGTCAATATTAAAATACAGCTTTCTTTGCTCTTCTATTTTATCTTCAAACGCCAAAACCAATACAATTCCCAATGAGATGAATATGAATAAAAACATGGTCACTGATTGTATCTCCATATTCTTAAGCATATGGGGGAAGATAAAATAGCAGACCAGGGATATAGAGACCATTATAACAGCTCCCCATACGCTCAGGAACCCTCTTCTTACTAACCAAAACAACAATATATATCCGCTTAATATAAATAATGCAATTAAAAACGTTATTACCATTACCATCTATTCGCCACCAATGAAAATAAATTATTTAGGCACGTATCTCTTTTGAGTATCATCCCAAACATATCCTTCTTCTTCCATCAAACCTTGCCTTGCAAAATTAAATGCCCCTTCCTTGTTCGGTATTGAGCCACTCTGTGATACATTTATCTTGTAATCCAGTTCCTTGGTACTTCTAACCATACTCTTGCCAACATACTCAAGCAGTTCGGTACGCAATATAATTAAGGATTCAAGGTCTTCTTTAACATATTTTTCAGCATAGTATTGACCATGCTTTGTTTTTATTATGGTTTTAGGTATTTGTATCTTTTTAACTACTTCTAAAAGAGACTTATTTTTTCCAATTGCCTCGTTGATATCCTTTTTAGAATATCCAGGCCGATCAATTATTTCAATAATTGAATCAGACTGTTTTTTTAACTCTTGTATATATTGATCAAATTCTTCAATTGAACCGAAGTATGTTCTTATACTCGTTTTACCCTCTTCTTTAACATCACCGTCGAAATTATTATGGTTAGATTTCTCCTCTGTATCATCAATACTGCTTTCTCCCAAATAGGTTACTTGTCCAGTCATGAACTTAAATTCCGTCTTGCCCTTTACATCTGATTTATTTGTTTTATTACCGGTTTGATTACTTATGTTTTCTTTAGTAGTATTTACGGAATCAGTATAAGTAATATCTTTTACTTGAAAACACCCAGTAAGCAAAACCGGAACTATCATGACTATAATTACCAGTACCTTTTTCATTCTAAGCCCCCTGCAAGAATTGTAATTTTTTTATTGGCCTTTTATCATATATATTTTATAATAATTAAGGCTAATATAGCAATAAAAGAACAAAAGAAGTTAGAGGAAAAAAATATGAATATAAATTCGATACAGTATATCCAAAATATTTTAAAATCCCAAGGCTATATATTAGGCTGTAAAATTCACTACCATGAAGAATTGTCTTCTACAATGATTATTGCTAAAAACCTGGCAATTCAAGGATGTGATAGCGGTACAACTGTAGTAGCAAAAACTCAAATCAGCGGCCGGGGAAGACTGGACAGAAACTGGTCATCTCCGGAAGGAGGAATATGGATGTCCATTGTTCTGCGTCCGCCTATAGATCCGTATGATGTACCCCTTATAACCCTGGCATCAGGAGTATCGGTATGTAAGGTTATACAAAAACTCTTTAACTTGACACCTGGACTAAAGTGGCCAAATGATGTAGTCATAAACGGGAAAAAAGTTTGTGGTATATTAACAGAAGGATGTATTGATTCCGGTATGGTAAGCTATGCCGTTCTCGGAATTGGCATAAACCTTAATTTCAGCGCTGATTTGCTTCCTACGGAATTTAAAGCCTCGGCTACCACATTATTAACTGAATCAGGCAAGCCTATTGAACCCGAGCAATTTCTGCACCAGCTTCTTATAGAGTTAAATTCGGTATACCGGGAACTTATTGACAACAGGCCGCAAATAATTGATCTTTGGAGAAATTTCTCTGTCACCATTGGTAAAGAGGTAAGTGCATTCTACAATAACAAAATAATATCCGGAATTGCAAAAGATATTACTCAAGACGGAAATCTCATTATTAAATTGGATACCGGAGAAGAAATTGAGGTATGTTCGGGTGAAGTAAGCCTAAGGTGTAATAATACCTATGCCTAGGAGTTATTTGTAGGGGCATGGTTTATAACCTGCCCAGCCATCAAATATTTTCACAAGGAGAGTGCATACATATGATTCTTGTAATAGATGTGGGAAATACTAATATTGTAGCAGGAGTTTATGAAGATTCAAGCCTGCTGACATACTGGAGGCTCCAAACCGATAAGGATAGAACTTCTGATGAGTTTGGCATTACTTTAATTAATCTTTTTAAGTATGAAAAAATTGATAGCAGCAAAATCAGTGCTGTTATCATATCTTCTGTTGTGCCTCCAATTATGTATTCTCTTGAACACGCTGCAAGAAAGTATTTTAACCATGAGCCAATGGTAGTAGGACCTGGAGTCAAGACAGGTCTGAATATTCGAACCGATAACCCCAAAGAAGTTGGAGCGGATAGGATAGTTAATGCAGTTGCCGCTGTTGAGATTTATGGTCCTCCGCTTATAATAGTCGACTTTGGTACAGCCACTACTTTTTGTGTTGTCAATAGTAAAAAGGACTACCTTGGCGGCTCCATATGTCCGGGTATTAAAATTTCAACCGAGGCTCTATATCAAAAGGCTGCAAAGCTTCCCAGAATTGAGTTGATGAAGCCGGAGACAGTAATATGCAAGAACACCGTAAGCTCAATGCAGTCCGGTATTATTTATGGATATGTCGGCCAGGTTGATTATATTGTCTGCAGGATGAAGGAAGAACTGTGTGAAGATAACATAAAAGTAGTAGCTACAGGCGGGCTGGCAAGATTAATTGCCAGTGAGTCAAAGCAGATTGAATATACAAATAGTTTGTTAACCCTTGAGGGATTGAGGGTAATATATGAGAAGAATAGATAAGATAAGGTGAATCATCGGGTCTGCAATCTTATCGAAAATATTTCTATCAATTTCTATGTCATCCCCTTTAGTAACAAACTTAACCTTCTTACCAAGTTCCATGGATACGTCTCTGACCATTCTTGGGAATCTGATAAACAATTTGCCTATAGATATCGTAAGGTAAAGCAAG
>DHFP01000071.1:149-2625 GCA_002402315.1 Clostridiales bacterium UBA4821 | reverse complement strand
GGTCGGTCACGGTCGGTGGCGAGGGTGCTGGTGCCGACGTAGAAGGTGTTCTCGGTCTCGGGGATCGAGAGCCAGATCCTCAGGCGTTGTTTAATTGTGTCAAGCAGATTAGGCATTTTCCTTTTCCATCCTTTATGTTTGAGGTTATCTTACTAAAGGGGGTAGAGGAAAATGATTAATGGGAGGTTAAATTTTGAGGATTTTAAAAGGGGGATTGGTAATTTATTATAAATAAATCTCAAAATATTAGTTCAACTTGGGATATAATTTTTAATATGGGTAACTCATTTATTTTATCTTAATATCAAATTTTCTCTTACTTACCTTGGAGATTGGCTATATGGTTTCGAATTTTTCAGTTGAAACAGCCCAAAAAATATACGGTGTGTCTTACTCTCATCAAATCATGGAAAATGGCGAGATCCGGTTCCGATTGATAAGTTCGGATGGTAGCTCATTTATCCGCACTGTTGCATTTAAGGATGGTTGGCAATCAGCCCATTATCATAAATCCGGTAAAGAGATCTATATTGTCCAGGAAGGTTGGATGGTAATGGCAACTCTGGTAGGGAAATCTATGGCGAAGAAGCGGTATGGTCTTGGCTCAATTATCTTGTTGGAATCTCACACCCATCATAATATCTACCTTCCTGCTAATGCAGTTATTCTTACAGTGAAATATGGGATGACTTCTAGTGACGATTGGAAGCCATCTGCTAAGCTTCAGGATTTGTCTAGGAAATTATCAAAACAAGATTTGGAAATATTACCTTTGGAAACTGTTCTCCCTGGAGGATAAACTTATGAATTTTAAGCAAACCCAAGTTGATAATGGTAAATTCACAAATGAGAGTGAAGGTTTTCAGGACAAAGAGTTCCCTGATAAATGGCCTTCTCGTTATTCTGAGGATTATCGTCATTTTGATACTTTGATCTGGCAAACACCAGTGATCAGTTCAGCGATTTTTGCTATAACCATTGGTGCTATTGCAGAGAAAGGCAAAGAAACTGTTGTCCTTAGCTTTCTCCTTCTGTCTATAGTAAGTTTAATTTTTTGTACTAATTACTATATTCTCTATCGCTGGCGCATTCATCAACAGTATACAGAAAGATATGATGCTCCAGGCTTACATAATAAAAAGAGAAAAAGGTCCCAAGGCGTTCCTAAAAAAACAAAGGGTGGACAGTATTATTTGCAGTTATCCACAGGGTTATTAGTAATATTTACATTAGGTTTGTTTGTGTTTTATTTTATTAATCTATTTTTTTATATAATTACGGATGTTGTTTGCTTGAAGCTTATTGTTGACTTTTATTGCCTAAAGATAGTTTTAAATATAGTTCTTGATGTAGGATTAATAATTGGTCTTATTCTAATTACACGCAAAGTTGATAAGGATGTTTTATCTCATCAAAAACATGCTCGTGAGTTAAAGAAATTAGCTAACTTACTGATTAATCCAAATGTATAAATAAAATAATCATTAATATTGATGATCTTATGTATTTATCAGTATAAAATTAACTTCTCCATTACCCTGTTGTCTTTATCTATCTCCTCCACCGGGTCCTTCCCCTCGATCATCAACCCCTCAAACCTTCTCTCCATCACCGCCCCCCTTTGATCATGGGCTGTGTGATCAAACTGTAATTGAGTTACTTAGTAATTTGCTTCAGTGATCTCAGCAGTACAGCGTGTGACCATTCCGCCAGTTGATTTCAGCGGTGATTCAAAATAATCCTTCTTACCTGCAGCTATATCAAACATATATTCAACATCCCTGGCAACCTCAGATTTCCCGGAATCAAAACAGGTTACCCAAACTGTAATATAGCTTACTTCTCTTGAGCAGTTATTAAGGACCGTTCCGGATGCTGATACGTAAGGATGGTCCACGTCTACTATGTCCAGTGTGATGTCCAGGCAGCTGGTCGGGGATGCTGGAGCGCTTGGTTTTGAGGTGCCTGGCTTAACCACGTAATTTTTGACGTAAAAATATAGAGCAATGAGAGCAACAATGATCACCACAGTCTTAATAGTTTTCTTGGTTTTCTCTGACATTCTCCACCTCATTTCACTAATGCATTATAAACGAAAACAGATACATCCGAGGGTGTTTATAAAGTCGAAATTTCATGGCAATTTTGCTTATTTTATATCGGAAATCACCATATATGGTGGTAATAAGCNNAAACTCGTTTTTCAACACCCTCTACATCCAGGACCATAACGAAACTGATGAGATACATAATATTATTAATTCTGGCTCTTCTGGAAAATGCCCTTATTACAGTAACTATCTACCAGTTATACTAAATTAGAAAGACGGCCTACTTTTTTCCAATCATATAGGTTTTATATTCTCTTCAATCCGCATGTTTTTTTTGCAAGGTGCGTTTTAGCCCTTTATTAAGCCTGCACCTTTATCTATCTCCTCTACAGGATCCTTTCCTTCGATCATCACCCCCTCAAACC
>DHFP01000071.1:0-130 GCA_002402315.1 Clostridiales bacterium UBA4821 | reverse complement strand
AAACCCGCCCGATGCCAGCCGGCTGCTCTCATAGCTCAACAGCTCGTGTTTTAAATAATCATCGTCTAATACCCGAATATCCTCGCGCTCAAATGCCACCTGCATGTTCTGGATGACTATCTGCGGGTTT
>DHFP01000202.1 GCA_002402315.1 Clostridiales bacterium UBA4821 | reverse complement strand
AAAGTAGACATCTGAACTGTAACTTCGCCGACAGTTATTTATTCAAAATTATAGTATTTTTCTCAATACAACTATATAATATTATAAATCAAAAGAACAGGAGTGATGAAAATGATAGATATACTTGAAATACTTGAGAGGGATAGCAGGACCAGTACGGAGCAGATTGCGGCCATGACTGGCAGAGATATAGATGAAGTAAATCAGATCATAAAAAAGCTTGAAGAAGATAATATAATTGCCGGATATACAACAGTAGTAAACCGGGAAAAGACTGATGCTGAATGTGTAACGGCGCTAATTGAAGTAAAGGTAACTCCTGCAAGAGGCCAGGGGTTTGACAAGGTTGCTTCACGTATATATAACTTTCCGGAGGTAAAAGCTTTGTATCTGATGTCAGGCAGCTTTGACTTTTCGGTAATAATTGAAGGCAAAACCATGAAAGAGGTAGCGCTATTTGTTGCCGAGAAACTAGCTCCTTTAGATTCAGTCATGAGTACGGCTACTCATTTCGTTTTAAAGAAGTATAAGAATGATGGGGTTATACTGCATGAAAAGATGAAAGATGACAGGGAGGTTATAACCCTATGAACCTGATTGATAAAATAAACCCTGTCGTCAGGAATATACCACCTTCTGGTATAAGAAAGTTTTTCGACATTGTGACGGAAATGAAAGATGCTATATCTCTCGGTGTTGGAGAACCTGACTTTGTTACTCCATGGAGGGTAAGGGAATCGGGTATTTATTCTTTGGAGAAGGGCTACACCCACTATACATCCAATTGGGGTTTAGCTGAACTAAGAGAAGAAATAGCCAGGTACCTTTACCGTAAGTATAACCTAAGCTATAGTCAGAAGGATGAAATTATAGTAACTGTCGGTGGAAGTGAGGGAATTGATATTGCTCTTAGGGCGCTGGCAGGGCCCGGAGATGAAGTTCTTATTCAACAGCCATGCTTTGTATCCTATAAGCCTTGTGTAGAATTTACCGGTGCAACGCCTATAATAATAGTCACTAAAGAAGAGAATAATTTTAAGCTTCTGCCTGAGCAAATTGAGGAAAAGATAACACCTAAAACAAAGGTTATTATGATTTCATATCCCAATAATCCAACCGGAGCCATAATGACCAAAGAAGAATTGGAGAAAATTGCAGAGGTAATCAAAAAACATGACTTGATTGTAATATCAGATGAGATATACAGTGAGCTTACTTATGAAACAAAGCATACATCAATTGCCAGCTTACCTGATATGAGAGACCGGACTATAGTAGTAAATGGTTTTTCAAAAGCATTTGCAATGACCGGGTGGAGAATGGGCTATACCGTGGGGCACCGTGATATAATTGGTGCCATGTTCAAGGTACACCAGTATGCTGTAATGTGTTCACCTACTACTGCACAGTATGCGTCAATTGAGGCATTAAAGAACTGTGATGATGAAGTTGATATGATGTGCCGTGAGTATAACAGGCGTAGAAAGGTTGTTGTGCAGGGACTCAGAAAAGCCGGAATGAAATGCTTTGAGCCGCTGGGAGCTTTTTATGCTTTCCCTTCAATAAAAGAGACAGGGCTAAGTTCAACAGAGTTTTGTGAGAAGCTATTAGAGGATGAGAAGGTGGCACTGGTGCCGGGGAACGCTTTTGGTGAATCCGGAGAGGGCTTTGTCAGGCTTTCATATGCTTATTCCATAGATACGATAAATACAGCGCTAGAGAGGATAGCCAGGTTTGGGAGGAAATTTGATATTGGGTGATATTTTACATAGAAAAAACCAGTGAAGTATTATTTCTTCATAGGTTTTTTCTTTTTAGTTTTTGAAATAATATTGTGAAAAGAATAATTTTAGGAGATATCAAAGTGAAAAATAGACATTATAATATGCTCATCCTAGACTTGGATGGAACTATATTAGACGATCAAAAGAAAATACCGGAACAAAACAAAGTGGCGGTAAAAAAACTCATAGATAGTGGAATCAAAGTTATTGTCTGTTCAGGCAGGATATTTAAAGGTGCTAGGTATTATGCAAAAGAACTTGGCGTCAAAGATCCGGTTATTGCATGCAATGGAGCTTTAATAAGGACTATGCCTGATAATAAGCTTCTATTCTTAAATACGCTAAGGGATGAAGAAAGTAGAAAGGTTATTGAGATTTGCAAGGCTAACAACATTTATTTGCATGCATACATTGGAGAGGTTATGGTTACCGAACAGTTGAAATACACGTCATTGATATATTCTGAAAGAAATAAGGAACTGGATGATGAAGACAGGATTGATATAAGGGTGGTGAGAGACTTGGGAGAATACTTTGAACAGCAGGGCGTCCCGGTTTCCAAGTTTGTAATAATATCCGACCACTCTACCTACCTTAAAAAAGTCAGAGAAATTATTTGTAAGATTAATTCCATCGAAATTGCAAGCTCAAGCTTTGACAATTTTGAAGTAATGAATAAGGGTGTTAGTAAGGGAATAGCCATTGAATTTTTATGTAATTATTTTAAAATACCAATTTCACAGACCGTCGCTATAGGGGATAATGAAAATGATATTAATATGCTAAAAACGGTAGGGTTTGCGATAGCAATGGGAAACGCCGTACCTGAACTTAAGCAGATAGCCCACTACATTACCGACACAAATGAAAATTATGGGGTTGCCAAAGCTATCGAATGGCTATTGGAGACACAGTCCTGAGCCCTGAGTAAGACGCCAGCAGCAAACCAGATTCCAACTTCTCACCTCTCACCTCTCACCTCTCACCTCTCACCTCTCACTTCTCACTTCTAAGTGGCATATCCTCATTTTTGAATGCATACACTGTAAAGAAGAAGTGTCTATAAGGGGTGTAATGCATGAGGATATATATATTGAATGCCAGAAAAATTTTATCTTTTATCACAATTGTATTTGCAATACTATTTGTATTTATATGTGCCAGTGTCTTCTCACCGCATGTTCTGCAGGTGTTTTCCAGTAATAGTAATAAAGTACCGATATACAGCGTAGATGTTCCCGATAAAAAGGTTGCAATCACATTCGACTGTGCCTGGGGAGCAGATGACATAGGAGCTATACTAAGTTCATTAAAGAAAGAAAACATAAAAGCGACTTTCTTTCTGGTTGGGGCATGGATGAAAAAGTACCCTGAACAGGTTAAAGCAATTGCGGCGGATGGACATGACATTGCTAATCATTCTGACACCCACCCGCATATGAATCAATTATCAGTGGAAAAGATCAAACAGGAGATCAGGGACGCAAATACAAAGATAGAACAGCTGACAGGTAAGAAGTGCATACTCTTTAGGGTACCTTATGGTGAATATAATGATAAGGTACTAAAATCAGTTCAAGAGGAAGAGCAGTATGCCATACAGTGGGATGTAGATTCTCTCGATTGGAAGGACTTGCCGGCAGAGAATATTTGTGATAGGGTGTTGAAAAAGGTAAAGAACGGTTCCGTTATCCTTATGCATAATGATACAAAATATACTGCAGCTGCGCTGCGGGCGCTTATTAAGGGATTGAAGGATAAAGGATACAGTATAGTACCGGTCTCGGGATTGATACATAAGGAGAATTATTATCTTGACTACGAGGGAAGGCAGTATTTGAGGAAGACGGGGAATTTATTCCAGTCAACCTGCTTTGACCAATGAGGATTGATTTTTGCTGTATTCATTATTCAGGTATTCTAATTCACTTTCTCTGTTTACAAATTTGGTTTCCACATTATCACCTCAATATTATTATACTTTAAATTATAATAATATTGAGGTGATAATAATTTCTTAAAACATTATGAGCAATACATGCTTACAAGCTTTAGCATTGAACGGGAAGTAATAATTGATATAATTTCCGATTATATAGAGGCAAAACAGGACAATGACTTCTTCAACAGCACCCTGGAGGATGAGATATGGAATGAATCTCTGCAAGATTCAAATACAGCCAGGGACAGGGCAAGTTTTGTGCTCAGAAAATTGGAAAACCATGGGTGGATTATAGTTGAAACCTATTCTAATTACCAGCAGTATATCAACTTGAATGATTATTCTATAAAAATACTGGACACTTTGGACAAGGTACGTAAGAACTACCAGGCAGAGTACCAGGGGTATGTTTATGCTACTTATACGCTTCTCTATTCCGAAGAGGCTAAAAAGAAGCCCCAGGATATTTTAAAATTACATTTTGAAGACTATAAGAAAGAGATTATCGACAGAAGCTATCATAGATTGAAAACTTCCGACAATGTATAAGGAAAGCCGGGGGGAAGTTTTTGGCCGTATATCTTGGCGGTTATCCAGGAATGGCTGAGATTAAATTTATAAGAAAATTAAAGTCTCTGTATTGAAGATAAAAATATTCCTGTTTTTCATTGGGGAGATATTGATTTCGGGGGATTTTCGATATTTAATTATCTGGCTGATAGTGCAGGAATAAAAATTAAACCGTTGTTAATGGATGTGGAAACCTTGAAAGAGTACAGCCGTTTTGCAATTCAAATTGATTGCAATTATAGAAATAGACTAAAGAGAATGCTTGAAGACCCGGGTTACAGCGTTTTTGCTGAAACTATAAAATATATGGTTGAGAATGGTATTAAACTTGAACAGGAATGTATTGATATAGCTAGGGTTCAGTTAATTGCACAAGGCGATACTATTTAAACCCTGCTTAATGTATTTGCCGTTTCAAATATATTGCGGAATTTAAATTCAGCAGGACTTTCATACATCAATAAAAGTCTTAAATTGCCTTTGGCACCCATGGGAAAATAAGGCTCATCCAGGAAATTCAGTTTTCAGAAATATTGTTATTAGCAGCTATTTTATTAATTAATTGATTTATTACCGGCTTTGGTTCATAAAGGGCATCTATATCTAAAATTTACCATTCAAATTTAACACAAAACTATATACAATGCCGATACCCTTTATGATATAATAAACCCGACCAAATAAACACTTGGAGGCATTCTGTACATATGAAGTTTAAATCTGGTTTTGTTACAATACTTGGTCGGCCCAATGTGGGTAAATCCACTTTGGTGAACAAACTGGCCGGAGAAAAGATTGCTATTATGTCTGATAAGCCGCAGACTACTAGAAATGCAATCAAGTGCATTCTAACCGGCAAGGATTATCAGATAATATTTATAGATACACCCGGCATACATAAGCCAAAGCATAAATTGGGACAGTATATGGTCAAATCAGCTACCGGTACAATTGGTGAAGTTGATGCAGTGCTGTTTGTTGTTGAAGCTGGCGATAAGGAAATTGGAGCAGGAGACAAGTTCATTTTAGAGCAATTAAAAAATTCCAGGATTCCGGTAATTTTGGTTATAAACAAGATTGATACAGTTAAGAAGGAAGAGATACTTCCAATTATTAATAGATTTAAAGATGTATTCGGATTTTATTCTGTAATACCTGTTTCGGCATTACAGGGAGATGGTATTGATATTGTTATTGAAGAAATAAAGGGTATTTTAACTGAAGGTCCAAAGTTTTTTCCGGAAGAGATGATTACTGACCAGCCGGAGAGGGTCATAGTCGCTGAAATAATCAGAGAGAAGGCGCTTCATCTTTTGGAGGAAGAGGTTCCTCATGGAGTTGCTGTAGAGGTTACTTCCATGAAAGAAAGAGACGGAAGGGACATGATGGACATTCAGGCAGTGATATATTGTGAAAAGGATTCGCACAAGCCGATAATTATAGGTAAGAAGGGTTCAATGCTAAAAGAAATAGGGCGGCTTGCAAGATTTGATATTGAAGCTTTTCTTTCAAGTAAAGTGTTTTTGGAACTCTGGGTAAAAGTTAAAAAGGATTGGAAGGACAATGATTTGGTATTAAAAACATTGTTTAATAATTTTAAGGGATGATGAAATAATAAAACGCGATTTTTAAGAGAGATATTTTTTTAATTTATTATTTCATCATTTCTAAATAAGCAAATTATTTCCCTGTATTAATTAACTTTTTTGAGGAAGTCTAATAAACGAGGATTGAAATACTATCTACAAGCTAATATTACAGATATGCTTAGTTTCTAGAAACGGTCTTAACAGAATTTCTATTAAACTGCGGAATGTCAATTATCAACAAACAACAGGGGGATTAGCTATGACAAAAGATATAATATGGAACACTTTCATAAACACCGGAGATCCTAATGCATACTTGCTATTCAAAGAGATGGAGAACATTAAGGTATCAACAGTATCTGAAGAAAAGCAAGAAGAGAAAAAGGCTAACATAAGTTAGTTTTAGGTGTAATAAAGGTTGGTAGTAAGCTGCCAACCTTCCAATTCAAAGTTACCCGTCAATCATCCTAATAACTTTGGAGTTAATTATGAGTCTGGTTAGAACACAGGGCATTGTTATTGAAGAGGTAAATACCGGAGAAGCTGATAAAATTCTCACAATTTTCACTAACAAGCATGGGAAGATTAAAGCTGCAGTCAAGGGAGCCAGAAGGCCAAGGAGCAGCGTTATTGCAAGTTCACAATTCTTGGTTTTTAGTGATTTTATTTTTTTTAAAGGCAAGGATTTATATAAAGTAAACAGCTGTGAAGTAATTGAAACGTTTTATAATATAAGAAATGACTTGATTAAGCTTACATATGCATCTTATGCAGCGGAAGTTATACGGGAAGTAATTCATGAGAACATGCCAAGTTATAGAGTTCTTCAGCTTTTTCTAAATACGTTATTTACGCTTTCAGAAACAGATAAATCTCCTGAGTTGGTCATCCGGTCTTTTGAATTCAGACTTATGTCGCTGATAGGTTATAAACCGCGAGTGGATAATTGTGCAAAGTGTGGTCAAAATAAGGAATGTTTGTATTTTAGTTTTGAGAAAAACGGACTGGTATGTTCAGAGTGTGATCAGGGATCATCAGGAACAATATCCATATCTGAAGCTGCTGTTAAGGCGTTGAGATACATAATCAAGTCCGATATAAGGAAGCTGTTTTCATTTAGTGTGACGGAATCAGTTTTAAGGGAGCTTAGGATTATCAGTGAAATATACGTAAGGGATAAGCTGGAAAAAGACTTTCAGACACTAAAGTTTATTGATAAAATTAATGTAAAGTTTTAATGAGTTATTTGCACTAGTACCTGGTCTTATAATATAATGTTGAAAAAGGGGGTAATATGAATTGAATAAAATTGTAAATAAAAAAAATCTTGCGCCTTCTGCAAAACTAATCGAAATAGAGAATCCGCTGATGGCAAGGAAAGCAAGACCGGGACAATTCATTATTCTAAGAATTCATGAAAATGGTGAGAGAATACCCCTTACCATATCAGATTATGACAGGGAGAAAGGTACAATAACAATTATATTTCAGGAGATAGGAAAAACTACAAAAATGCTCGGTCAACTTAATGAGGGCGATTGTATATTGGATTTTGTAGGTCCGCTTGGAAGGCCGACAGAAATTGAAAACCTGGAGAGAGTAGTTGTGGTTGGAGGCGGCCTTGGAACTGCCTTGATATTTTCTCAGGTTAAAGAAATGCATAAACAAGGAACCAAGGTTGATGTTATCATAGGTGCCAGAAGTGCTGATTTAATTATATTAGAAGAAGAAATCAGGCCATACTGCGAAAATGTATATATTGCAACCGATGATGGCTCAAAGGGACACAAGGGATTTGTTACAGATGTGCTTAAAAAGCTTATAGATGAAGGAAATAAATATGACAGAGCTATAGCTGTTGGTCCATTGATTATGATGAAAGTAGTATCTAACTTGACAAGACAGTATAATTTACATACTGTTGTCAGCATGAACCCTATCATGATAGATGGTACTGGAATGTGTGGTGGGTGCAGGCTGACGGTTGGTGGAGAAACAAAATTTGCATGTGTTGATGGTCCTGAGTTTGACGGTCATCTTGTTGATTTTGATGAAGCGATGAGAAGACAGGTAATTTATAAGCAAGAAGAAAAGCTGGTTTTAGAAAGGCACGAGTGCAGACTGGAGGGGATGAAAAATGCCTAATATGTCAGAAAAAAAAGTAAGTATACCAGAGCAGAAGCCTCAGGTTAGAAATAAAAACTATAATGAGGTTGCATTAGGCTATACTCCTGAACAGGCTGAAGAGGAAGCTATGCGTTGCCTCCAGTGTAAAAACTCGCCATGTGTACAGGGTTGTCCTGTTAATGTAAAAATACCTCAATTTATTAAACTTATTCAGGAGAACAAATTTAAAGAAGCTTATGACAAGGTACTTGATACCAACAATCTCCCAGCAATATGCGGGCGGGTTTGCCCACAGGAAAACCAATGCGAAAAATACTGCCTGCGGGGAGTTAAAGGTGAACCCGTAGCTATAGGAAGACTCGAACGCTTTGCAGCAGACTATTCAACCCAGCGCCCAGGACATGGGCGAGTCACTGACTACGCCCTTACAGGACTCAGCACTCAGGACTCGGAACTGCCGGAGAGGAAAGTTGCTGTAGTAGGTTCAGGTCCTGCCGGGCTTACATGTGCCGGAGACCTGGCTAAACTAGGTTACGAAGTGACGGTATTTGAAGCATTTCATACTCCTGGAGGAGTTTTGATGTATGGAATTCCTGAGTTCCGGCTTCCTAAAGATATAGTTCAGAAAGAAATTAACAATGTTAAGAAACTTGGCGTAGATATTCAAACCAACATGGTTATTGGCAAGATTTTAAGTGTTGATGATTTATTTGAACAGGGTTATGATGCTGTATTTATAGGGTCAGGTGCAGGATTGCCTGCTTTTATGAATATACCTGGTGAAAATCTAAACGGAGTCATGTCGGCAAACGAATTTCTTACAAGAGTTAATTTAATGAAAGCATACCAGTTCCCGGATTGCGATACACCTTTCAAGGTCGGCAAAAGAACAGCCGTTGTAGGGGGTGGAAATGTTGCCATGGATGCTGCACGTTCTGCTATAAGACTTGGTGCTGATAAGGTATATATAATCTACCGCCGGTCGGAGGAAGAGATGCCAGCCAGACGTGAAGAGGTACATCATGCAAAGGAAGAGGGAATCGAATTTAAACTCCTTACCAATCCTGTAAGAATACTCGGAACCGAAGATGGATGGGTAAAAGGTATAGAGTGTATTGAAATGGAGCTTGGCGAACCCGATGCTTCAGGTAGAAGAAAGCCTGTTGCCAAGCAGGGATCTCAGCACGTAATTGATGTTGAAACAGTGATTATGGCAATCGGCACAATACCTAATCCTCTAATTGCAGATACTACTGGTGGGCTCGAACTAACCAGGAAAGGTGGAATAGAAGCAAATGAAGCTACTGGACAGACCAGCAGGCTCGGAGTATTTGCCGGAGGAGATATTGTAACCGGTGCTGCTACTGTAATACAAGCCATGGGAGCAGGTAAGAATGCAGCCAAAGCAATTGATGAATTCATAAGGAGCAAGGCATGAATATAGAATATTTTCCTGATAAAAGAAGTGTTGAGGAAGCCATGCAGGTTGATGACCCGTTATTGATGCTTGTTTGCTATGACAGGAGTAAAACCATTATCTCAAATATTGATGATGCTTTCGAACACATTATTTTGCTGAGGAAAATGAATTACCCTGAAAACGATATTGACAAGTATTTCAGGGTAGTGGTTAATCATGACGGTGCTGACTGGACATTTGTCTGTCCAACAGACTATAAAAATATATATGATAAAGATAAGAGGTTGAAAGAGTTTTATAATGACGGGATAACTGCAATAACAGAGGCGCTAAGAATTATAGGCTACCCTTCTGAAATAAATATTCCAAAGAGATACGGAAGGCATTTTAATATGTTAGGTGAATAAGGGGAGCATTTGTTACCCTAAATTAATACTTCTATATTATTCAGGGAAATAATGTCTTCCGGATAGTTTCAATAGCATCGGAAAAGTGCCTATATCATCTCAATTATTGCATCGGCAAACTCACTTGTTCCGGTCGAACCTCCAAGGTCATACGTTACTTTTTCACCCTTGCTTATAATCTCTTTTACGGCTTTTTCTATGGCATTTGCAGAGTCATTTTCTCCTAAATATCTTAGCATCATAACACCTGAAAGTATTGTAGCTGTCGGGTTTGCAAGATTCTGGCCTGCTCTTTTGGGAGCACTGCCGTGTATTGGCTCAAATACGGCGCCATCGGTACCTATATTTGCTCCGGGAGCAACACCCAGGCCGCCTATCAGACCTGCACAAAGGTCTGAGATTATATCTCCGTACAGATTGGGCATAACTAGGACGTCATAATTCTCAGGAACCTGAACAAGCTTCATACACATGGCATCGACTATCATATCTTCAAATTGAATTTCCGGAAATTCTTGAGCTACTTCCCTTGAAACTTCAAGGAAGAGTCCATCGGTACATTTCATTATATTTGCCTTGTGGACAGCAGTAACTTTTCTCCGGTTCTCCTTCTTAGCCAGCTCGAATGCGTACCGGACTATGCGTTCGGACCCTTTTCTCGTAATAATCTTGATGCTTTCTGCAGCATCTTCGCCGACCATGTGCTCTATACCTGCATAAAGGTCTTCTGTATTCTCCCTGACTATTATCAGGTCAATATTTTCGTAACGGGATGGTATACCTTTAAAGGTCTTGCATGGCCTAATATTGGCGTATAGATTAAGTTCTTTACGAAGGGCCACATTTACGCTCCGGAATCCGGTTCCAATGGGAGTGGTGATGGGGCCTTTTAATGCAACCTTGTTTTTCTTTATTGATTCAATAACATGATTAGGAAGTGGTGTACCGTATTCTTGCATTACATGTTCCCCGGCATTCTGGATTTCCCAATTTATTTTTACTCCTGAAGCATCTATTACTCTTTTTGCCGCATCGGCAACCTCGGGTCCTATGCCGTCACCCGGTATCAGAGTTATATTATACATAGTTATCTTCCCTCCTTGGTATAATTTAACAGTCCTCCGGCCAGGAGTATTTCGATTTGGCGGGGGGAAGTATTTAGTTTAAGCAGAATTTCTTTATTTTGCGTAACATTCGTAAGAATAATATTATCCTTATTCAATTGTTCTCTTGCATTTCTTATTTCCAAAACATCTCCTGCTTCAATACTATCATAATCACTTTCAACCACAAATGTCAGCGGCAGTATTCCTGAGTTGATCAAGTTAGCCATATGAATCCGGGCAAATGATTTGGCAACTACAGCCTTGATTCCAAGATGCAGAGGCACAAGCGCAGCATGTTCACGGCTTGAACCCTGGCCGTAATTTGTTCCCACGATAATAAATCCTCCATTTTCATTCTTTGCCCTCGCCGGGAAGTCCGGGTCGCATGGAGTGAGGCAGAAGCCGGAAAGGTAGGGTATATTGGAACGGTAAGGGAGAAGCTTGGCATTGGACGGCATAATGTGGTCGGTAGTGATATTATCTCCAAGCTTAATTAGAGCCTTGCAGTTAAGTATGTCAGGAAGTTCCTTGTTTAGAGGAAAGGGTTTGATATTTGGGCCCCTGACTACATCAATATCCTGAGGAGTTTTTGATGGAGGAATTATTAGATTATCATTAACTAGAAAGTTTTGAGGCATTTGAATGTTCGAGAGTTCCCCAAACTCTCTTGGGTCTGTTAATACGCCATTAATGGCACTTACTGCAGCAGTTTCAGGACTTACAAGGTATACCTGTGCTGATGGTGTGCCGCTTCGTCCTTCAAAATTACGGTTGAAGGTACGGAGTGAAACTGCGTTGGTGGCCGGAGATTGACCCATACCGATACAAGGACCGCATGCACATTCAAGAATCCTTGCGCCTGCAGACATCATATCTGAAAGAGCACCGTTTTGTGAAAGCATGGTAAGAACCTGCCTTGAACCCGGAGAAATAACAAGACTGACATCAGGGTGAACTGTTTTACCTTTTAGGATACTAGCTGCCTTCATCATATCTGTATAAGAAGAATTGGTACAGCTGCCTATGGCAATCTGATGAATCTTAATACCTGTTAAACTTCTTACCTTTTTTACATTATCAGGACTGTGTGGGGCGGCTGCAAGGGGTTCCAGACTTGAGAGGTTAATTTCTATTTCATGATCGTATCGGGCATCGGGATCAGGCTTGATTTCAACCCAATCCTGCGCTCTACCTTGTGCCTTTAAAAACCGTCTTGTTATATCATCACTGGGGAATATAGAAGTAGTTGCTCCCGGTTCAGCGCCCATATTGGTTATTGTTGCCCTTTCAGGTATAGTAAGAGTAGAGACTCCTGGACCGCCATACTCAAATATGATACCTACCCCACCTTTGACTGTAAGGAGCCTAAGCACTTCAAGTATGACATCCTTGGCGGAAACCATAGGGTTAAGTTTTCCTATAAGGTTGATATTATGAATTTTAGGCATTGTCAGATAATAAGGACCTCCACCCATCGCGACTGCTACATCAAGCCCGCCGGCACCGATGGCGAGCATGCCTAAACCACCACCGGTAGGAGTATGGCTGTCAGAGCCTAGAAGCGTCATTCCGGGAACTCCGAACCGTTCAAGATGAACCTGATGACATATACCGTTACCAGGTTTTGAGAAGTAGATACCATACTTGCTCGCAGCTGACTGGATATATGCATGGTCATCAGCATTTTCGAAGCCGGTTTGTAAAGTATTATGATCTATATAAGCTACAGACCTTTTGGTTTTGACTTGTGGAATTCCTATCGCTTCGAATTGAAGATAGGCCATAGTGCCGGTAGAATCCTGTGTCAGAGTTTGGTCTATTCCAATAGATATTTCTTCTCCTGAATTGATGTCACCGCTCAACAGATGAGAGGTGAGAATTTTTTGTACTATATTTAAACCCAATTTGAGTCTCTCCTTTTTACAAGAACTTTGTCTGTAAAATTGTATATGATAATGCCGGATGAGTCAACCTTCGAGCCCTAAAGTAAAAAATGTTTACGAGGCAAACATCCTATGCTTATCCTTAATTTAACTAGGAGCTTATCCGTGAATAAGGGAGATTCTAAGTGGCTAGATGATTTTTCAAAATACAAGGCGGAGGTAATAGTTGCATTTATTATCTGATAATGGTATTCTTTACATACAGAGACACCTGTGGAAGGGTCTCATGCTGATTAAAGAATTTTGA
>DHFP01000018.1 GCA_002402315.1 Clostridiales bacterium UBA4821 | reverse complement strand
CAATTGGTACATTGGGAAACGCTTCTCTCGCCCTATTTGAATACACTATGACAGCCCTATCAGGCCTCTTCCCAGCTTTTCCACCAGGAGTATACAGGTCTTCACTCCTTTTTTTCTTTGCTGCAGTATAATGATTTACCATAGAGTCAATATTGCCGGACGAAATCAGTACCCCAAATTTGGGTTCACCCAATTTAATGAAATCATCTATACTCTTCCAATCAGGCTGAGCTACAATACCTACTTTGAAACCCTCTTTCTCCAGCACCCTTGTTATTATTGCATGACCAAAACTCGGGTGGTCAGCATAAGCATCTCCGGAGATGAATAGGAAATCCAGTTTATCCCATCCTCTTGATTGTATATCTTCCCTGGTTATTGGCAAAAAGCCTCTCTTCATAATTTTCCTTCCTATGTGTATAAAACTTTTTAATATGTTATTGCCGTTAAAGCTTATTCTTTACTCTCAACAAGGTTATTATAGTTATTAAACTTTAAAGAATGCAATAAAATTTTTTTGGGAAATATTTTAATTATATTTGAATAATTAAAAATTATTATATATAATTAATATGTCTAAGTTTGTCATATTTTTATATGTATGTCTAAAACAAATGGGTTTTAGTATTGGTATTATGGCCTCGCATAAATATTTTATGAAAGGGTGCGGTTAAGTTGAAGTGATTATAATTAATCTTGCCAATGTCGTTTAAAAATCCATACAAGGGGGAGGCACTAGAATGAAAAGCAATATTCACAATGGCACCATAGCTAATTGTAGTTACCTCTGTAGAGTTCCTAGTGTTAGAAACTCTATGTCCCGAAGGAAACGCAGACCTCCTAGACGTAAGTATAACCTGCCAGGACTTGTAAAGAAGCTAAAACCAATTATGAGCAGTCCGCATTTACTTGACGGTGCTTGCGCAATCTATGGTATTGCCGGGTACTATGACAAAAATGAAGTTAAAATTGTTCACTTGAAATTGAATGAACCTGGTAAGTTGCAGGTACTCCGGCGTATCCGGAAAGAATTCCCTATTAGCCCTCTTCTCATACTGGTAGTATACCCAAATGGGCATACCTCATATGAGGTAATCGGTCAAGAGGTGAAGGGAAAAGTAGAGCAAGTAATTGACACAGAACTTATTAAATTCCTTAAGCAGCAGTGGATAGATGACGAAATTCTAGAGGATGCAAAATCCGTATACCTTGTTGCAGCTTATACCAACGAAAATGGGGAGGTTAAGCTCACACATACTTTTTCTGCAAATGATATATCAAGTATTAAAGAGCAGTATCCCAACTGTGCATTCAGGGTCATAATAACCTACCAAAATGGCTCTACGCATGCAGAAAATTTTGAAATTGAAAACTGTAGTTTGGAAAAGAAAACAGACCTCGAAGACTGCTTCAGAGACGCAAAAAGGCAATACCAAAACGAACCTTGTTATATGAATGCAGTAGATTTTTGATATTTTTTTGATTTGTAGTTAGAATGCAATAGTTGGCCTAGTTAATTAACTAGGCTTTTTTATTATTGTTTTTTTCTTATATTATTGGTATACTGAGATTAGCTAGATTTGTCCAAATTTTATCCTAATAAATCTCTTAGTTATCCTTAATACTCACTTTACTAAATCATTATGCTTCTAATAAAATTTCAATTTTATATAATTTCTTTAGAAAGGGTTGAATGTAAATGACGGAAAATGTTATTCAAGATACTACTATGGAGACTGTAAAAATTGATTTGCGCGAATTTCTGAAGGAAGGTAATAAAATCAGAACCAAGTTCATCACCGGCTCAGAATGGATTACCAACACAATTACACTTGTCGAAGAAGATACTTTTGAAATGCATCTCAAAGTAGCCTATGCGGTAAATAATATCTCTAAAGGAGATGCCATGACATTCAAGTATACATATGACAAGTATGAATATGTGTTGAGTGGTACTGTTGATGAAATTAATTTATATGAAAATCTAATAACCATAAATATATATAATATTCGGCAGTTTTCCAACAAAAGAAAAGACACGCGCTTTGATGTTTCACTATGCAGCTATATTATTCATGACTATATGCAAAAGCCTACCTATGCACTAATTCAAAACATCAGTAAAGGAGGAATTTCTCTGGAAACAAAAGCTGATCTGAGTGTAGGGTGTACTTTTGGACTAAATTTATTCCTTTCTAAAGACAAAATCATATCATTAGTAGGTAAAATTCTTAGAAAAAAAACTAATCCCAGCAGCTTTATCTATGATGCACAAGTAGATAGCATTAATAGGAATTCTATAGCTCTTTTTGAAGAACTATTCTCAGTACTTGAAAAATTTGACGATGAACTTTTGTATAACTATATTAACTCATTAAATAAAACATAAACTTAGGAATGATGAAATCTTATATTATTTATTACAAACTTCTTATGATATTGAGAAGTTTTTTTGTCTGTTATTGTTAAAATCATTTTAAATAATAATCTTTGTACTTGATGATTACTAACCATGTGGTATAATATCCCATGATATTAATCAGGGAGAGGATAAATGATTAAAAGGATTCTGGCTTGGACGGCAATCTTAGGATTCGTTCTATTGATAATTAATATTACATTTTTCAGGTTTATGATTGAAATATCAATTATTGTGTATACATTGATATTAGCTTATTTTTTACTGACACAAATGAATTCGAAGAAAGGCAACTAGATTAATAATAGTTAACAGAACTGTAATATTTCTGCATCAAAAAATCCTTGAAAATATTGTTAATATGTTGTAATATATTGTTTAATATATCTTTTAAAAATGAACCTATTTAACATTACAGGACGTTATTCTTATGATGAAATAAATTTTTAACGTATATGAATTTACATTAAACGTAAAATGTATTATCAGCAGTTCATAAAGCTTATGTAGCAAGATTTTTAAACTTAATTGGTTTAAAAGTTCGGGTTACAAAACTTAATAAGTTTACAAGGCTCGGTTTAACTGCTGGTATGCTAGTATCATATAAAACCGAGCCTTTTTATATAGACTGACGTACAAAATACAATAACTATTTATATATTTAATTACAGGGGGTTTAATAATTATGAATCGAGCAAAGTGCACTTTTGGCTTACTACTGTTGACATTATTAACAATTATGTCATTATTACCATGCCAAGTTTTGGCGGCTGATACTACTCCACCCGCAATTAGTATTCCTCTTAATTCAAGTTATACTGCAGGGAGCTATTATACGGTCAACGTAATAGTAACCGATTATGGTTCCGGAGTAAAAAGTAAACAAATTTACTTTGACAACAAATCAGTATATCAGGGTCAATCAATTCTACTTGAAGAAGGCTATCACGCTGTAAGGGTTGTTGCTACCGACTATGCAGGAAATCAAAATCAAAAACAGGCTACTCTTTATGCAGAGGCTTCAACAGACAATGATATAACCCCACCTGTTATCAGCATACCATTAAATAGCACATACTATGCCGGAGATGTTTACACTGTAAACGTCAGTGTAACTGACTCAGAATCGGGTGTTGCATCAAAAACAATTTATTTTGATAACAATACAGTCTCCCAGGGTCAGAATATTACCCTGACTGCCGGCTATCACGCCGTGAGAGTTGTGGCAAGAGATAATGCAGGTAATCAGGCTGAGAAGCAGTCTACTCTATATGCAGCACAAAGTGACTCTACTCCACCTGCAATAAGTATTCCTCTCGGTTCTAACTATAAGGAAGGCGATATTTATGTAGTTAATGTAATTGTTACCGATACAGATTCGGGAGTAGATACCATAACTATTAAATTCGATAATAGCACTGTATCACAAGGTCAGTCTATAACACTTACTGCAGGCACTCATGTGATTAATGTCACCGCAAAGGATAAAGCAGGTAATCAGGCTCAACAGCAAGCATCAATGAATGTATCTCCTGTTATTTACGATACTACTCCACCTGTTATTGATATCCCATTAAATAGTACTTACTATGCCGGAGATATTTATACTGTAAACGTCAGTGTAACTGACTCAGAATCGGGTGTTGCATCAAAAACAATTTATTTTGATAATAATACAGTCTCCCAGGGTCAGAATATTACCCTGACTGCCGGCTATCACGCCGTGAGAGTTGTGGCAAGAGATAATGCAGGTAATCAGGCTGAGAAGTTGTCATCTTTCGAAGCAATACCTATAGATTCATTAAGACCGTACGTTGTATCAACAAATCCTAATCAAAATTCAACAG
>DHFP01000182.1 GCA_002402315.1 Clostridiales bacterium UBA4821 | reverse complement strand
GCCACCCTTACCATTATGAATTAAAATACGCATTTTCTGACTATCAATATCGGAGATTTTTAAATTTGCAGTTTCACTCAGTCTTAATCCAGCACCGTAGATAGTCATTAGTATACATTTGTCCCGTAGATTTTCACAAACATCAAAAAGTTTTTGTACTTCTTCAGTGGTTAGAATATCTGGAATTTTTCGCAGTTGTTTTTGGCGAGGGACTTGTTTGTAATTCAAACTTTTGTTTAATGTTACGCCATACAGAAACCTAAGTCCACTATTGTAGGTATTAATGCTTGCTGGTGTAAGCTTCTTAGTAATTGCTAGGTAGTGGAGAAATTCTCTGATTTCTTTTTCTCCAAGTTCAGTGGCAGGTTTGGCAAAATGCTTTTGAAATATTTTTGACTTGGTTAAATATTCTTCCTGGGTATGCATGCTTAGTCCTCTAAGCTCCATGTCAAATTTCAATTGCGTAAGGATTTCATCTTGAGTCATAATCACAAACAGCTCCTTTAAAATAGATATTTACACAAATGTGTATATCTATTTTAAAGGTTTTATATATTGGAAAAAACTGATATAATGTAAACAAAAGTTTTGGGTTAAGCAAAGATGCTGACTAACGTTTACCACTGCGATAGCAGTTTAGTTCAATGTCTATAATGGGGAGTTGAGCTAAATATATTTGCAATGATAAGATCATGATTAAAGGATGTAGTGATATGAATATTGATTTTGCAAATGATATACGTTCATGAATGGAGCAGCAAGACAAAAGAACTGCTATATCACCAAATACGATTGTTATTCCATCAAGTCAAGAATTATTTTTTGAAGCAAAACTAACTGAAATACATAGACAATATCAAGCTGCAAGGGTGTTTCTTTGTCGAGTGGACAATGCTAATTGGGGTTGTTGGTATGAACCTTTCAATCATGAAGTAAAAGATGGTATCTGTAAGGTTGGATTCAATGGGATGTTCTTGGAAACCGCCATACTCTACTATAATATCGTTGTAGACCTAACATGGGTATTATGTTACGTCAGTGCTGAATTCGCTGGATATAAAAAGGGCAAGGCTTTAAAGTTGGATGAAATCAATTTGATTCAGGATACAAAAGACATTATTAGAGAAATGGAAAAGTTGGTTTCAAATCCATCAACTGAAGATAATCCTTTAAATTATTTGAAAGCACAATGTCCTGAATATGCACCTTCTATTGACCTGGTATATGACTTTTGGAAAGGCTTTGCAGATAGCGAAGTTAGAAAACTATACAATTTCATAAAACATAAGGGGAAACCACAGTACAATGAATTATACCAATACACAGCAAAGAAGTTTTATAGCTTCCATAAAGGTGATCATGAATATCCAACTGATGCAAATGATGTAAAGCTTGAAATCAGTCTATATAAGACAGTGGAACTTCTGAAAGATTATGATGACAAGGTCCTTTTTCCATATTGTGATAGGCTGATTGGGTTATTGATTCCATTAGTTTATAGGCAATTCTGATGAATACCAAAGATTGAAAGGAAGTGACTCAAATGCCAAATGAACTGCTGAATTTTATAATTACATCAAGCTTATATGCTGAATATACGATTGAAAACAATCCTGGACTTGAACAGCTTGTTCAGATCTGCAATAAACAAGATAGATTTGAAATGTTTTGTCCTGGATGTGGTGATAAAAAGGTTTTCATGTATGATGGAGGTTTTAGTGATGTAACAGTAAAGAATATTTGGAATGGTTTACATAGCACAGGTAGTTTAAACGCTACAAACTATATAAAGTATGATCCACTGGAGAATACTGATCATATGTATTTTCGTTTCAAATGCAGCTTAAATGAATCACATAAGCTGGAATATTTCTTTGCGAAAAGGGGTTCTAAAATCATTAAGGTTGGTCAATATCCTTCTTCTGCAGACATTGATCTTCCACAGGCTTCAAGGTATAGTGCTATTCTTGGAAGGCAGTATTATAATGAACTTAAAAGATCTATTGGATTACATTCACATGGTATTGGTATTGGATCATTTGTTTATTTAAGAAGGATCATTGAAAAGCTGGTTTATGACACATTCAAGGAAGCTGAAGCTGCTGGTGTACTGACTGAACTACAATTTGAATACCAAGCTGATGGGCAACATAGAAACGGTATTGAAGAAAAAATCAAGCTTCTGAAGGGGTCTCTTCCTGATTTGATCACTGACCATCCAAAGATTTATGGTGTGGTAAGCAAAGGGATTCATGAGCTTTCTGAAGAAGAATGCATGAAATACTTTCAAGTGTTGAAAGATGGTATTGTCATGATCTTGGATGATATTGTTGCCAAGAAGGAAAAAGAAAGGGCTACAGCAGAATATAAGAAGTCATTAAATGAAATATTGTCCAAGATTAAATAAATGAACGTATTAAAGAATGGTGAAAAAGCATGTTATAAGTAATATTCAAGATTTATATTTCTTTTCATTTTATGATTGGAGATAAGTTACTTTGGAGTCTATATAAATTCCAGCTTAACCCTTAAATGAACCTCTCATGAGGCTAATAATGCAAATATGGAAATCAACTCAAGTTTTAAAACATATTTTTAATAAAAAATTTATTTATTATTTAATGTGAGGCTACCTGAAGTTTTTTCAAGTTCCGGGTATTAATATTTATATGTTACGAATATAGTACGGGGAATATGTTGCAATGTAGTATTTACTTCAAATATGTATTTGCATTGTGCTCAACTTCTTTATTTGGTAATATTTAATAGTAAAAAATGCAGAATAAATAAGATTATTGCATGAACAAGTTGGATATTAGGAGACTAGTGTGCTTTAGATATTTATAAATTTAAAGCAAAGGATGTGAAATTATATGGCAAAGCTTACTTTTATAGAAAGAGATTGCTTTGAAAAGCTGTTTGGAATGGATTCAGGATATGTTTTGGATTTTTCAAACCGTACTTTTCAGGAGTTTGTCTATGAGGTAATATCTATTGATATATATGCAAAGTATCCTGGCCTTTCTAAGGCTAAGATACTAAGAGCAATAATAGCTGAATATGATAATGTTTCTGTAGGGAAGTTGCTTTTAGAACTTATGAGATATATGCAAGCAAGAGGCATGATTGCTGACGGGGACAGAGACACATTTAAGCAATGTGCAGATATAGGCAATAGACTTATAGGTAAATCTTCAGCTTTTAAGCAATGGGAAACAACATCAACCAACACAACAAGACCTATAACATCCCTTATTGATTATGATAAATACATAAAAGAGTTGCAATCCTTGTCAGACTATGATGACAGTCCACAGTCACGGGGATTTGCCTTTGAAAAGTATCTTAAAGAGTTTTTTGACATCAATGGACTTCAACCAAGGGGTAGCTTTAAGCTTGTAGGTGAGCAGATAGACGGTAGTTTCATCTTACATAACGAGGTCTATTTACTTGAAGCCAAATGGACAAGCAAGCCTATAGACAAGGCAAACCTTGTGGTTTTCAATGAGAAGGTATCATCAAAATCAGGCTTTACACGGGGATTGTACATAAGCTATTCTGGGTATTCTGAGGAGGCTTTACAGACATTTGCGGTAGGAAGGACAGTAAATGTTGTTCTTATGACAGTACAAGAGTTGGCAATTCTGCTTTCTCAAAAGAAGGATTTTACGGCATTCCTATGGGGGAAGGTCCGAGCCTTGGCAGAGGAAGGCAATTTTAATAAATCTATTTTTGAAATGAAGTAATTAGGTGGTGACCTTTATGGATTACACTTTTATTGAAAAAATAAAATCTTTAATCAACAGTAGCCAAGAGGGTGACCATTGGGACTTTAAACAGGCTTGGCATACTAAGAATGAACGTCTTTTACATGACATACTTTGTTTTGCAAACACTGTACATAATGAAAATTGTTACATCATAATTGGTGTATCTGATACAGGAGAAGTGGTTGGAGTATCTGAAGAAAATAGAAGAAAGCAAGTAGATATACTTGACCTGCTTGCAAACACTGTTTTTGCAGGAGATAACACACCAGAGGTCAGAGTTGATACAATAAGGCTAAATGGTAAAGAAATTGATGTCCTTACTATACTTAATTCTTTCAATGTACCTTTTTACTTGAAAAGCAAGTGTAAAAGGTACAACAAGAGTAATTTCGAAAACTAATTCC
>DHFP01000161.1 GCA_002402315.1 Clostridiales bacterium UBA4821 | reverse complement strand
AAATAGATTTCTGGAACAAAGAACTCCAGGAATACATTAAAAAGCCATCCGACGCTAACGATTTTTTAAAAATTACCGCTGAGTTTGATAAACAGGATATACTTAAAAAGAATACGGTCAAAATTTATTCCCAGGATCCAATGGGAGAGTACCTGCCGGTAGAGGAAAAAAACAATCCTATGTTTAAAACGGCTGAAGAACTGGTAGCACAGGGGTACGAGGAAATGCGCGAGTTGTGTAGATAAGGGAGAGACAGCGACAGGCCCTATTTTCAAACAGATAGAATCAATTTGGGTGGCAGATCTCGAAGGGGAAACAAAAAAGCTAGCTGATATATCCGCCCAAGCCAGCAATGATATAAAAATTATCAATGTTTTTTCTGACGGTAGATAGGCCATTAGGTCCGAACACCTTCGCAAAGTGGAAAGAAAACCGCGCAGAAGCGTTTGGTTCCGGCTATGCCGGGGTGCAGGAAATAATGTTGCAGTAGGGTTTACCATGTGATACTCTTATTGTGATATTGTAAAATTTTTATATACAAAGTTAATATCTTCTGAAGAGCATTTGGCTTTTTAGCTTGGTAGCAACAAGGGAGGAAGTTAGCTTGAAAAAATTTTTGTTAATTACCATGATTTTTCTTTTGTATCCAACCGCTGTAATATCCGCCACCCAGGGTCAAGATTATTCTCCTGCAAATGTCAAGGTACTACTAAATGGGAGGCAACTTGTATTTGATCAGGAGCCCGTAGTTTTTGAAGATAGGATATTAGTACCAATACGGACTCTAGTAGAATCACTAGGTGCAACAGTAGAATGGCAAAGCCCAAATGTGAATATAAAGAAAGGGACTACGGAAATAGTTTTATCAGTAGGTTCTAAAACTACTTTAAGAAACAGAAAAATATTTTTCATGGAACAAACCCCTATTATTATTAATGGGCGTACAATGGTATCTCTTCGCTTTATAGCCGAAGTACTCGGAGCAAATGTTACCTGGGATGAAAACACTAAGACTGTTTCAATTCTATGCGATGAAATTTTTATTGAGATACAGGAAGGAAATAAGAGTGATAATTATTATAAATTATTTGATCCAATTATTGGTCCTACTTCTGGTCCCGGCCCTGAGGAAGCAGAATTATATATTTTAAAACAAGGCCTTCTAAAAAGTGTGAGTGATTCGGTATACACTCCTACCCGTTTTGTTGAATATGGAAGTTATGATACAATGGTTTCCGGAATTGACGATCTTGGCCGGGAAAAGTATATCTGGTTAACTAAAGACAAATATACCGGAGAGATTTCTGTAACAGGTACAGCACTACCCAAGGAGGGCTTATCCGAGGAAACTGTTTTATCTATCCTCGAAAAAAAGGGTATAAATAAAGCAGATATTAAAAAAATATATGCTGCTCCTTATATAAAAAATCAAATCGTTTGGTTTATAATAGCGGAACAGGAAAATAAGAAATATTATTATTGTTTAGACTTCCATACTGGTGATGTTATCATAGATAATACGACTTCACTCTGAGAAAATGTAGCCGCTCATCGTCCATAGCGGAGGAAGAGCGGTTTTTTCTTGCCAAATTTGGCAGTTATCCTTCATACTGATTGTATAAACAGAATCTTTTTAAACGACAATCATTTAAGGAAGGAGAGGTGAAAAAAGAGAAAGAGGGAAACACCATCGGCCCGGCAGCCCGTTTCCCTCTTTCCTCTTTAGATCTCTCTAAATTTATCTTAATGGAATGCGAAACAGATGTCCATACATATTTACAAGCTTTTTTTCAAAAGGGTGTCCAGAAGAACTGAGACCGACTTATTGCGATCATTGTCAAACGGACAGATTTTTCCAATGACACAGCAAGTACCAAAGGAATGTCTTCACCTGGTTGGAGTGTTTTTTGATTTTCATTTACCGGTTTAAGTGTACAGCTTGCGGCCACACTCAAAGCCTCCTGCCGTCTTTTACCGGCCCCCGCCAACAGGTCATTTGGGACATTTAGGAGGAAGTTGTCAGAAAAAACCCAGAAAAATTTCCATAAATAAGTGTTGCAAAAGTTTTTTAAGATTGTCTATATAGGCAAGAGTACCTTTAAAGGAATATAATGGAAAATGCAGTACTCCACAAGCGTGCGCCAATTACCAAGCATTCTCATCCCAGCTCATTGTTGTGATATTGGAAAATAATGCTTACATTTCGATTTTGGGAGGACGAAAAAGAGTCAAGTCCTGAAACCGATGATCCGGGACTGTTGTCGGGCAAAATATTTAATTTACTCCAGATATCTTCATAAATCGGAATGTTTTATGTTAGACAGCCATTGGGGTGAGCAAAAAAGTAGGGGGTTAAAAAGTCTTTGGTGGAGGCTCATGAGAGTTTCAAAGCTTTTCTTGCCAGATCCTTGCAGGTTAGTGCTTTTTCTGCCGCCGTTAAAAAAAATACCAGATTTACGGTATTTACAAGAGACAGTCGAATAACCCCGCGAAAAAACATATTGTCTTAACCCAACT
>DHFP01000213.1 GCA_002402315.1 Clostridiales bacterium UBA4821 | reverse complement strand
GTGTTTAAATCAGGCAAGATGTCGTTAAGGGTGTCAACTTTGTAGACCTGAAAGATGCGGGAGATCCGGTGGAAGTTGCCGCACTGTATGATAAAGTCGGAGCAGATGAACTGGTATTTCTGGATATTACCGCTTCGTCAGACTCAAGAAATATAATTATGGAAACCGTCAAGAAGGTAGCTGAACAGGTATTCATACCCCTAACTGTCGGCGGTGGAATAAGAACAATTGAAGATTTCCGGGAAATTTTAAAGGCTGGTGCCGATAAAATTTCGGTTAATTCTGCAGCTATTAAACGACCGGAGCTAATATCTGAAGCTGCCTGGCGTTTTGGAAACCAATGTGTTGTTGTTGCCATAGACGCTAAAAAGAAAGCTGAAGGGAAATGGGAAGTCTTCTTAAACGGAGGAAGAGTAAATACCGGCATAGATGCTGCAGAGTGGGCTTTGAAGGCTGAGGAGCTTGGGGCCGGAGAGATTTTATTGACAAGCATGGATTGTGACGGAACAAAAAATGGATATGATGTTGAACTGACGAAGGCAATAACCACAAGTGTCAATATTCCGGTTATTGCTTCCGGTGGAGCAGGAAATATGGATCACTTCTATCAGGCTTTTAATGAAGGCGGTGCTGATGCAGCATTGGCAGCTTCCCTATTTCACTATAGGGAAATTGAGATAATGGATTTGAAGAGGTATTTGTTCGATAAGGGAGTCAGTATACGAATAATTAAACAAGGAGAGTGTTAGTTTGGAATTTATAAATGAACTTAAATTTAATGATAATGGTTTAATACCTGCAATTGCACAGGATTATTTAACCGGTGAGGTCCTGATACTTGCCTATATGAATAAGGAATCCTTGAAGCTTACTATAGATACAGGCAAGATTCACTACTTCAGCAGAAGTAGAAATAAGCTTTGGTTAAAAGGAGAGACTTCCGGTAATTTCCAGTATCTTAAGCAATTATCCTATGATTGTGATGGAGATACACTGCTCCTAAAGGTTGAGCAGGTTGGACCTGCATGCCATACAGGAAGTAGAAGCTGCTTCTATAACTCACCCATTAAGCAGACTGACTCTGCAAAACTGCCGCAGAGCATTCCGTCTGCTCTTGAGGAACTTTACAGCATAATTTGGGATAGAAAAATCAATCCTAAAGAAGGCTCGTACACAAACTACCTCTTTAATAAAGGACTTGATAAAATACTTAAAAAGGTAGGTGAAGAATCTGCCGAAGTGGTAATAGCTGCAAAAAACCAATCAGAAGAGGAAATCTGCTATGAAACCGCAGACCTCCTTTACCACCTGACCGTTCTGCTTGTTGAAAGGGAAATTACGTTTGACAAGATTTTCAGAAAATTAAAAGAAAGACAGAAGGTATGAAGATGGTGATCTCATTTCCCCATCTTCATACCCTTTCCTACTTTGGATAGTATCTGAGAGTCATAGCTATATGTATTTTTATTCTTTTCTTCGTTAACTTTAAAAGCTATATTAATAAGCTTATCAATAAGTTCGGCGTATTTTATGCCGCAAGGTTCCCAAAGGTAAAACGAAAACGACCCGGGAATTGTATTTATTTCATTGATATAGGGATTCATATCAGCTTTATTGATAATCAGGTCTATCCGGGCAACACCCCTGCAGTCCATTGCCTTGAATACCCTTTTGGATAGTTCTCTAACCTGATTGGTCAGTTCCTCACTTATAGGGGCAGGAATTCTTCTATCCATGCTTGGCATACCTGCCTCCGTTTTGCCCTTGGATCCTCTTAAGTATTTGTCATCGAAGGTCAGAAAATCCTCCCAGCTTACCGGCTGTTCGCAAACTGAAGCTGTTAATTCATTACCGAATCCCAATACCGAACAATTAACTTCCAATGGATTTTCCACACCTTCTTCAACAATAATTCTCCGGTCATAGTGTACTGCAATTTCGATTGCGCTGATAAGCCCCTTGCGGTCTTTAGCCTTACTGATTCCAATACTTGACCCAAGATTGGATGGCTTCACAAAAACAGGATACCTTAGACTGGATTCTATATTTTTGAGAATGCTTTCCTGATCTGATATCCACTCCTCCCTAAGGAAATAAGTATATTTTAAAACAGGCAGCCCATTACCTGCCAAAACCGATTTCATAACTATTTTATCCATTCCCACTGCCGATCCTAATACTCCGGAACCTACATACGGGATGTTTGCAAGCTCTAAGAGCCCTTGCAATGTTCCATCCTCACCATTCATACCATGCATTGCCGGTATTACAACATCAACGCCTTTAAAAACCTTCTTAGTAAAGACTTCTATTTTGTTAGGATAATACATGATTGACTTAATGGACGGTATGGGAGGTATAAGAACTTTTTTAAGTAATTTCTTGGCTTTGGCAAAGTTCTTATAAATATCCGAATCCGGAAGTTCTTTGCCAGTAAACCATTCTCCTGAATTAGAAATGTAAATTGGAGTTACATCATATTTCTCTTTGTCTATATTCTCAATTAACTGAAGTCCGGTTACTATTGATACATCATGCTCAACTGAACAACCGCCAAAGATAACTGCAATATTTTTCTTTTGCATATTCATTCTCCCTTCTAGTGGTCAACTCTTATAATATTATAGCATAACCATACTAAGGAATGACAAAATAATAAAACCCGATTTTAAAGCGAGGGATTTTTTGTCAGGACAAGGCGAAGGAAGGCGCAATAATTGCTTTATTGTAACTGACGGCAACGATGTCCTGGCGAAAAATAACCGATTTAAAATCGGGTTTTATTATTTTGTCATTCCTAAATTATTGGATTAATTTTCATCGTAGTTATCAGGTAAGTCGTTTTCAAAAAGAATAATATCTCCACTGCGTACAAACGCAGCTAACTTTACTGTTGCTTCATCCAAACTGTTTACAACATGTAAATTATCCTGACTAAATCCTTCTTGTACAAGCCCCTGCTGTATTGCCTCCGTACGTTTCTTGCCAACCAAAACTGCAATGTCAACTACTTTAGCAATCTCTCGGCCAAAGTCTTTATTTAAATCAAACTCTTCACTCCCAAGTTCAACCATACCGGGAGTAACAATTATTTTTCTCCCCTTGAACCGGCTTAGTACTTCTAATGCCATTTTAGACCCTACAGGGTTGGAGTTGAAAGCATCATCAATAACTATAGTTCCATTTTGAGCGGAAAGTATCTGAAGTCTATGCGGGATTGGTTCAATCTTGCTTACTCCATCTGCAATCTCCTCCATTGTCATTCCCAAATATTTTGCTATTGCTGCACAACCTAGAATATTAAGCACATTGTGCTTGCCTAAAAGTTTGGTTGTGCATTCAATTTTCTTACCGTCCCTACCGGTTAGAACAAAGGTACTTCCTTTATCAGATAAGACTACATCTTCTGCCGTAATATCAACCTCTTCTATATGCTTTTCCAGTCCATACAGTACTTTTTTCTTTGTAGTACCCTTATATAACTCGTAGCAATAATCATTGTCAGAAGGGAAAAAGCCTGTCCCGTCCTCTTTTAAACCTTTTATAAGTTCATACTTTGTTTTTGCTACGTTATTTATGGTTTTGAAAGTTTCCAAATGCTGTTTGCCAATGGATGTTATTATTGCCATATCCGGCTTGACAATATTGCAGATTTCAGCAATGTCTCCGATATTTCTTGCACCCATTTCGGATATAAATACCTCATGCACATCATTCAATATTTCCCGTATTACCCTGGTTGTACCCATTGTCGTATTATAGCTGTCCGGTGTAGCAAGCACTTTATACTTCTCAGATAGAATGGTCTTCAAAATAAATTTCGTACTGGTTTTACCAAAGCTTCCTGTAATTCCTATATTTATTAAGTCTTTCATAGATAAAATTTTCCGGGCTGCGGAATTTATATAATACTTCTGAATTGACCTTTCCAGCGGGTATACAACCACATTTGACAGTATAACATTAAAAGGAGTCAGTACTAAAGCCAACCCAAACCAGAGAACAGCTTTGCTTGAAAAGCTGGTAGCTATCGATGGTGTGTTCAGAACTATAAGGATTTCAATAATAAAAAGCAGTATGTTTGCTATCAAAAGTCTTATTAAACGAGGAGTATATACCAAAGGTTTTTTAAATTTTTTCTTAATGTATTGATAAATATAAAATAAACTAAGAGGGACAAAACCCAGTATTAAGGGAATAAATAGGTATGAATCCCAATATAAATATAAGCCTGAAAAATATATTATAATTAGGACAAGAAAAATTCCCGAGGGCCAAATAATTGAATCCTTAAGATTTTTGCTAAGCCAATAAAAAAACTGCCTATTTTTATACCCTTCCAACTGCATTATATGGATATATTTTTTTATATTTAAAAAATAGCTTAAAAACCCTGCTGCCCAGAATAGAACTATAGAAACAATAAGAATAATATTCATTTATTTTCCCCCCAGGAAACTATCAATTATTGCTAAAAACTCCCTGTTTTTGTCCAAATACGAAAAATGACCTGCATCTTTTAATATTACTAAACCACAGTCTTTAATTTCTTTTTCCATAATTCTTGCCATATAAACCGGAGTATCCTTATCATTCTCTCCCCATATCAATAGGGTTGGACATTGTATATTCTTCAGATAAGCTTTCAGGTCGTGGTTGACTATTTTTATAAAAGTTCCTCTCATATTGTCTGAAAGCTTTTGGTAATCTGATGAGCCAAACTTTCTTCTAACCTTATTAAGTATCTTTTCATAAATCGGAGAATTAAAAAAAATTACTTTTAGAAAGTTTTTTATAAACTTAAATGAATAGACCTTAAAATAATATTTGATCCCTCTTTTGGGTTTTATGCCGCCGCTGTCAACTAAAACCACCTTTTCGACAAGCCCGGGATAAAGTGAAGAAAGCATTATTGAGACTCTACCGCCAAACGAATGAGCAATAATGTTGGTTTTTTCTATTTCTAATAGCCTTAGAAACTGGCATATGAGGTCTGTATACTCAGGTACACCCCATATAGTATCAGGGTATCCGCTTTCTCCCTGACCGGGGAAATCCAAAGAAATTACTCTAAACCTGCTTGAAAGATGGTTGATGATTGGTCTCATGCTGTCTATACAGCCGCCCCAGCCATGAAGAACAAGTATATTTTCTCCTTGACCGATAATTTCATAATTTATCTTAATACCTTTGATTTCTGTCACCATAGTCTTCCTCTTTTGCAGATAATAACTTTTAATTAGTCTAATTATATTTTAATTTAAGCTATGAATACTGTAAAGCATAATCAATGTACTTGCAGCGAAATAAGCTGTAATAACGGTTTTGGAACTCAAACGTGCAACAATGTATATAGGACAAAAAACGAGGTAGTAGTTGTTGTAGAGATACCCGGAATAAAACCAACCGATAAAATAAACATGCGGTTACGGGGCTTTAAACTCTTGATCGACGGTAAAATTCCAAATACATATCCGGTATCTGAAGAGGACATAGCAAGTGGGACTGGGAATTCAACCTTTGCCCCAAATCCATTATCAAATATCCAAAAACAATAAAAAGAACTGTCACAATCAGCAGCCCCCAAAAACCTCTTCCTCCAAATACCGCAAAAAACTGCAGAGGATGAATATCTTAGTCTATTCACCACGAACAACTTTGAGGTTCAAATAAACAATAGGTACACGCAACTGCTTTTATATAATAAAATATTCTTTTCAGCAGTTCCCAAGTACTGAATTAAGTGGTAAGCTGCACACTTGCCACTTAACAGGCTTCTATATCCTTTTTACCATAGCCCCTTTTCCTCTCCAGCATATCAATAAATGCTTCAACCCTGGTCATATAACCTGCCTCTCCAGTCATTTCATCTATTATTAGAGTCATTATAGGTATATTGTACTTGTCTTGCAGTTCACCAAAGGTACTTTGAGCTATAATCTCCGGCATACATGTAAACGGAAATATGTGAATAACACCATCGTATTTACATTTTGCACTTAATACTGAGTTCCCGATGGTTTCAAGTCCATGGCCCCCAATGTCATCTGTTCTCATAAACTCTTTCCCGGCTTCGCGAGGCTTATCCTTCAGTTTCACAGGCAAAATATTTTTTATGAAATGCGATGTTATCCAATGACTTATGCTTAGCGTATTGTGCACCTCTACCCCCATATTGCCCAGAAATTTTTCAATATTAAGATTTGTAAAAGGCTCGAGAGATACATAGATTTCTCCGACAATGGCCACCTTTAGGGGTTGAACCTTTTTGTCAATTCCAATCTTTTTCAGCTGGTTTCTGGTTGATGTTAATATATCTTTAACTCCTTTGAATCCCACAGCCTTTTCTATGCTGCTGTGGAACTGCCTCATAACACTATCTGCCTCACCTTTATTTATTTCTCTGCACCTTATGTGATTGGCCAGCTTGTTTAGCCTATCAACTAATAAAACTGTCCTGACAGCATATACTATGCCTTTTAGAATATCAATAACACTTCTCCCTTCAGTTAACGGTCTTAACTTGTCAAGTACATCTTTAAAGGTCATATTTCCTACATCTAGACATATTAATTCAGCCTTATACCCCAAGCTCTTTAAAATTTCGGCTTGTAAATCACCGTAATACCCTAGCCTGCACTGGCCGCAGCCTCCTCCCATAAGAATTACATTTGCTCCGTTTTCAATTGCACGAATAAAATTACCCAGGAGTATTTTGAATGGCAGGCATACAAATTCCGGAGAATATGCACTTCCAACCTCAAGGGTCTTTTTGTTGCAAAACGGAGGCATCACATATTTAATCCCAATTGTCTCCAGTAAAACCTTAATTGATATATACATGTTTCCCATATGGGGAAATGTGACCTTCATCCAACAATCCTCCCAACATATCTAAAAAAGCCTCTATTCTGGTATCAAATCCAGCTTCTCCTGTATGCTCGTCAACTGTAATCTTCATAAAAGGAATCTTACAGAATGATTTTAAACGCAGTTCGATGAATTCTGTTACAAATGAATCTACTCCACATGCAAAAGGTGTTAAGTAAATAATCCCTCTCACATTTTTATCATGTGCAAAAGTAAAAGCACTTCCCAGGTTATCCAGGCCTACATCCCAAAAAACCTTGTCCTGATAGAGATATGCATTCTTTCTTTTGGTTTCATGGTCCAGCATATCAGGAGTATATACATTAATATCCCTATCTTTCAGTTTATTTACAAGGTTCATGCTTAGATATTTATCATTTATCATGTACGGGTGGCCTAATACACAGATTGCAGTCTTATCCTCCTGCCTGGCCGCTTTCATTTTCCTCTTTATCAAAACTTCACTTTGGCTTTTGGTGAATACCATCCATGCATTCTCATAAGCATCCGAGATATTCTTATAATTTATGTTCAAAACTTTAGCCATTTCTTTTAAACTTTCATATGTTTGTTCAGGATATTTATCTACATGCATCTTTACTTCCAGAATTTTTATGCCATTCTTAAGACTTAATCTTACCATATCCGGAAGCCCGCAAAACTTTGGACAGGTATACTCGTTTTTATAAAGGCTTGTATACCTTGGAATAAATATATAGTCCGCTTTATTTGTCAGGCTATATACATGTCCGTGAAATACCTTTACCGGCAAGCATACCTCGTTACTGCAATGTTTAACCCCGCAGTCAAGTATTTTTTTATTGGTATAATCCGAAACCACAACATTACACCCAATTTGCCTGAAAAAACTTTCCCAAAGAACATTATGCTGGTAATAAAACAATCCTTTGGGCAACCCTATTGTTATCATTCTTACACCTCTTTAATGTATTTAACCATGTATATTGTATTTTAGCCAATTATGACCTAATATAATCAATTAAATTTTTGATATAATTGTATTAATAACATTTAAGTAGTATAATTACGTAAAAGCAAATCTTCGTTAGGTGAGGTTACTATACGGATATACGCTGCTGCCCTGCAACATCGAGAGATGCCCAAGGGTCAACAAGTATTGCCGAAATAAGGCTCTATTTAATGCAGCTGGAGCTAGTATTCCAAAGCTGTATAGTGCTAAAACTCAACGAGTGAGGGTAATATTCTGTTGAATTTTTTAAATCCCTTTCCTCGTTGTCAAAGGGATTTTTTTTATAATAAGAGGGTGAGTAAAATGTTGGAAATATTTAAAACAGTTAATGGAGAGTTAGTTTATCTTGATCATTTCGAAGATGGTATTTGGGTTAATCTTACAAATCCTAATGAGGAAGAAATCAAGACCGTATGTGAAGGTTTAAAGGTTGCAGGTGAGTATGTAAAGGCCGCTTTGGATGAAGAAGAACGTGCACGAATTGAATATGAGGATGGACAGACTTTAATAATAGTAGATATTCCTGTAATCGAAAAGGAATCAAATTTTAATGTCTATACAACCATCCCTCTAGGTATTGTTACTTGTAAGGAAAGCATTATTACTGTATGCTTAGGTGAAAATACCATAATTAAAGACTTTGTTAATAAACGTATAAAATCATTTTATACGCATTACAAGAACAGATTCATACTCCAGATACTCCATAAGATTGCAGCTCATTATCTTCTTTACCTGCGGCATATTGAAAAACTAAGCAGCCGGATAGAAGCCGACCTTCAAAGGTCTACTAAGAATAAGGAACTGCTTCAGCTTTTGAGACTTGAAAAGAGCCTTGTCTATTTCTCTACCTCATTAAAATCTAATGAGCTAGTTTTGGAAAAGATGCTTAAGCTGGAATATATTAAGAAATTTCCTGATGATATGGATCTGCTGGAAGATGTAATAATAGAGAATAAGCAGGCTATCGAAATGGCAAGTATATATAGCAGTATATTGAGTGGAACGATGAATGCCTTTGCATCAATTATTTCTAATAATGTCAGCATAGTCATGAAGTTCTTGACGTCTGTAACTATAGTTATGGCTATCCCGACTATGGTTGCAAGCTTCTTTGGGATGAATGTCCACATACCTTTTGAAAATATACCATATGCCTTTTACGTAGTGATAGCAATATCTATCGTGCTTTCTTCATCTTCAATTTATTATCTGGCCAAGAGGAGAATGTTTTGACGTATTATTCACAATGCTATACAAATAAAACAAATAACCCCCCGTATGCTGGAGGTTATTTGTTTTAAGTAAAAAGGAACTTTACTCATACAATAATTAGTCTTTGCATGGGCCAAATACAGGACCACCAAAACCACCGCAGCAACAGCATATTATTAAAACTAATAATATGAGGCACAAGCAGTTATCAAATCCACCAAATCCGAATCCGTGTGGCATTTCTCTTACCTCCCCCTTTACTCGTTGGTAATGTATAATATGTAACCGTTTAAAAAAGTGTTACAAAAAAACAATATGACTAAAGCTTTCTCAAACTGCATTATGTACAAAGGATACAATACTATTCACTTTTATGTATGTTATAGAACCTAGTGTGCCTACAGTTCCACTGTCAAACCAGTTCCCAAAAGTATTGAAATGAAATCTGGAAACATACCCCATGCCTGAAGGAAACAAACAAGAATTACCCAAGGAACATGCTGGCGGTGGTCCAATCCGTGTAATTAGCTGCACACATATATTATTTACACCTAACAGAACCCCGGTAAAACCTGAACCGGATACCCCTCCACTGCTTGTAAAAAATGTAACCGTCTGGCCTATATACTTAGCCATATGATCTGCAAAACCAGTTTCAGCAAGCTCTATGTATTTATTAGATTCCCTTTTAACCTCCTGTTCAATTAAGTTAGATATATTTTTATTATGCTCCTCCTGAACCGGATCGGTTTCTTGCTTCCTAGAATTTTCTTTAGGCCGGGTGTTCCTTCTGTTTCTCCCTCTTATGCCCAACATATCTTTTCCCCCATATCATCTTGTAAACAGAGTTATTGTTATATATCTTATTTGTTTATAAATACACATGTTACTACTCATATTGAACACTCTCTTTTGTAACATAATTGATTTACTCAACATAAAATGAACTAACCAAACCGCTTTCTATACTACATTTTATATCAGGAGGTGAATGTTACATGATGAATCATAAGGAAATCCAAAATCTTAAGTCTATTCTTTCCGGTCTGGTTAAACATAACTGCAATTTACACTGTCCAGACTTTGAAATAACCGGGAAAATTGTTGGAGTCGGTTTTAAACCTTACGGCACCAATCCGATGGATTCAAAAATTGAGAAACTGGAGTTTAACTTTATTGATGCTCATGGAAGAATTATTCCATTTTACTTATATAATGTGATAGGTTATGACATTCTGTCTCGTGATGGTAACAACTATGAAAATACGAAAAACTTAAGCCTTGAAATACATTTGTTTGCTCCGGATAAAGTCCTGGATGCAAAACCATATAATAAAGTACGCTTGGATATTATCAGCAATAATGCGTGATTTAAGGAAGAATCCTCATAATCTTTCAGATAAAAAGTCACTAATAAAGTAACACATTAATTTTTATTAACATAATATGTAAAAGAAACATTTAATTCATAAGCTTTAAAAAAAGGAGGGATTTAAATGGATGGAGTAGCAGCTTTCCCAGGTGGAAACTTTGCCGCATTGATAGCCAATTTTATTGGTGAAACAGTAACAATATTTACATCCAGTGGTGGCCAATCCGGAACTGGCTTTACCGGAGTCGTCCTTGCAGTAAACGAATGCTTTGTAAGACTTATTACCAGAGTTGGGCCGCCGCCAGGATGTACGTTAGGTAATGCCTGCACCGGCTTTAATGTTGGCTATGGCTGCGGCCCTGGTTACACTGGATTTGCTGGTGGTTGTGGATCGGTTACTCCTGCAAGCGAGATTAGTGCACTGTCTGCCGGAGGATGGGATGGATATCCTGTATACACTGTTGGTTCTGTAACTGATATACCTATATCAGCTATTGTATCTTTTGTTCACAATGCTGTATAACAAGTCATGCTGAAAAACACATGTCTATCAATCGCATAAATCCGTGTGTTCAGTATTTCATACGGTTTTATACTTTACTTAAAAACACTACAAAATAATTTACACTTTAACCTAAAACAAGTAACATCCGGATTTATATTAACATAACATGTATAAGGAATAGTTAACTTTCTAAAATTTCAAAGAAGGAGGAATTTTTATGAGTGGATTTGGAGCTTTCACAGGAGGATCCTTAGCTGTATTGTTAGCCAACTATATTGGTGAAACAGTAACAATATTTACATCAAGCGGCGGTCAATCCGGCGCTGGATTTACCGGGGTTGTCCTGGCAGTAAACGAGTGCTTTGTAAGACTTATTACCAGAATAGGGCCACCGCCAGGATGTGCATTAGGTAATGCATGTACTGGTTTTGGTGTGGGTTCTCCATATGGCTACGGTCCCGGCTACGGTGCTGCCGGTGCTGGTAACGTAGGATACGGAGCTGGATACGCACCAGGCCCTGGAAGTGTAGTTGGAGCTACAAATGCCGGTGGATGGGATGGATATCCTGTATATACAGTTGGTTCTGTAACCGATATACCAATTGCAAGCATAGTATCTTTTGTTCATAATGCCGTATAATACCAAACAGGGGCTCAAGCCTATAGTATTCAGCCCCTGCATGCTGAACCGTGTATGTGGTCATTCCATACACGGTTTTGTCTAATATATATATTTCATTCAACACTTTCTTTACATATTACTTTATTTCTATAGTAATATGTAAGCAGTTGTGAAAAATCTGCTGGATTAGTAATTTTCCCTTGAAGTATGGCTTCAACCTCTCCCATAGAAATCAGGAACTGTTTAAGCATCTTGTTAGCCTCATCTATTGAATTTTGGAAAAGCTTAACAACTTCCTGACTTGGTTCTGCTTTCTCCGGTTGTTCAACTGCTTTTATGTCCTCTTCAAATTGGTGCTCAATCCTCAGTGATTCCTTGATTATGTCTTTAAAAACCTCAACCAGCAACTCGGCATTTAAACCGTTGCTCTCTGCAAAGGATTTCATGAATTCATACATTTGTTCTTCCCGCTTGGGTTGATAAAAAGGTAATCCCTGTTTTATCTTTGATTCTGCTACAAGGGGAATAATTGATACCCTTTGCATAAGTATGTACATTAGCGCTTTATCCAGTGTGTCCAAATACCCGCGTATTATTTTTAAGTCCATTCTCAGCAACCTCCACACATCATTTTTATAGGCAAGCAGGAACACCATAACTGTCTCACCTGTCCCAAAGTTTTAAAAGCTTATTCCTTATTTCCCAGAGAGGATACGATAAATCAACATAATAGCTGTGGGGATTCTCAAACCTCAATATCTCATCCCATAAGGTATTTATTTGCTCCTTGCAGTAATCTCTCACTGTCTTTAGGTCAGGACTATTGTAAACACATTTTCCCTGCTCAAAGACTTTGACCGGCAATCTCTTTGCATAGAAATTTGTTATGGTTTTTCTTTTCCAGATATGCTCAGGAGCAAATATTTCATATGGCTTAGTTTCATCTATTTCTTCATCTGCCATGGTTACCACATCTGCAATAGCCTTGCCGTTTTCCCTGTCAAAGAGCCTGTATACCTGTTTAAAACCGGGATTGGTAATTTTACTTACATTTTCGCTGAGCTTTATCTTTGGAATAATCTTTCCCTCATCTTCAACAGCTGTCAGCTTATATACGCCACCAAAGATAGGGTCGGATTTTGAGGTAACAAGCCGTTCACCTACTCCGAAGGCATCAATCTCTGCTCCCTGCAGCAAAACATCGCGTATAATGTACTCATCCAGTGAATTGGTTGCTACGATTTTACAGTCCGGGAAACCTGCCTCATCCAGCATCTTTCTTGCCCCCTTGGAAAGATAGGCAATATCCCCGCTGTCAATCCTTATGCCTCTGGGTCTGCACCCTCTTGGCACCACTTCTTCCTTAAATACTTTTATGGCATTTGGAACACCGGATCTTAATACATTGTAAGTATCAACAAGAAACGTACAATTATCAGGGTAAGTCCTTGCGTAAGCCCTGAAGGCCTCAATTTCGGCAGGAAACATCTGAATCCAGCTGTGTGCCATAGTACCAACTGCAGGTATACCGTAATCTCTATCGGCTATTGTACAAGCAGTTCCGACACAACCTCCTATATAGGCCGCCCTGGCTCCAAGGATTGCACCTTCATATCCTTGAGCCCTCCTTGAACCGAATTCCATTACGTCTCTGCCCCGGGCAGCTCTGACAAGTCTATTAGCCTTTGTAGCAATAAGGCTCTGGTGATTTACAATCAATAAAATCATTGTTTCGATGAACTGTGCCTCAATGCTAGGCCCTCTGACAGTTATTATAGGCTCGTTAGGAAATATTGGAGTCCCTTCGGGTATTGCCCAGACATCACAGGTAAATCTAAAATTTCTTAGATATTCAAGGAATTGATCCGAAAATATTTTTTTACTTTTCAAAAATTCTATATCTTCATCCTCAAATTTCAGGTTTTCCAAATATTCTATCATCTGCTCCACGCCTGCCATGATGGCAACCCCACCGTTATCAGGAACCTTTCTAAAGAACATATCAAAGTATGCAATTTTGTCCTTAAGGCCATTCTCAAAATAACCGTTTGACATGGTAAGCTCATAAAAGTCTGTCAGCATAGTTAAATTAGCGTAGCGCCCATAATTAATTTTACCCATACACTGCCACCCTTCAACTACAGTTCTAAGCTTTTAATAATCTCTATCCCTCTACTGAACATTATATCCTTACTTGTCTTGGTATTCCCTATATTACCATATTCATCTTAGCAAGGCAATAACCGTCCTCACGTACTATACTTATTATTTAAAAATAGTTGATTATTCTAAACAAAAAGTTGTATTATCATATCTATCAAGCATAAAGGTAGAATAACATGAACAAAACAGAACAATTAGGCAAGGATAAGGTTTCAGCTTTATTATTAAAATTCTCCATCCCGGCAGTTGTTGGGATGCTGGTGAATGCATTATACAATATTGTGGATAGGATTTTCATAGGAAACGGCATCGGCTCTCTGGGTATAGCTGGTATTACAATCGGTTTTCCAGTAATGCTTTTGCAAATTGGGTTCGGAATGCTTATAGGCATCGGTGCTACTGCCTTAATTTCCATTAAGCTCGGGGAACAGAAAAAGGACGAAGCCGAATTAATTATGGGTAATGGCATGATACTTTTGATTGGGATATCTATTATAACTACTGCTCTAGGGCTAGTATTTATTAACCCTATGCTAAAGCTTTTCGGAGCTAGTGATGCAGTATTGCCTTATGCAAGAGAATATATGCAGATAATTCTTTTGGGATCTGTATTCATGTCAATTGGCTTCGGTATGAACAACTTCATACGTGCCGAAGGCAGCCCTAAGATAGCGATGCTTACAATGATAATAGGAGCAATTATAAATATTATTCTCGACCCTATATTTATCTTCGTATTTGGTTGGGGAATGCGCGGCGCTGCACTAGCAACAATAATTTCCCAGTTTGTTTCTGCTGCATGGGTGCTTTATTATTTTTACAGCAGTAATAGCCTCCTAAAAATTCACGTTAAGAACTTCAGGTTAAACCCTCTATTTTTAGGAAAGATACTTGCTATCGGTGCTGCGCCCTTTGCTCTGCAAATGGCATCCAGTCTAATGGGTATAATCTTGAATAACAGCCTGAAATTCTATGGAAACGATGTGGCTCTCTCAGCTATAGGAATTATTCACAGCATAATGATGCTTGTGATGATGCCGGTATTGGGAATAAGCCAGGGAGTCCAGCCAATTATTGGATATAATTATGGATCTGAGAAGTTTGACCGGGTAAAAGAAGCTCTAAAGCAAGCAATTATGTTCTCAACAGTAATTGTAACAATAGGGTTCGTAGTAGTTCAGGCATTTCCCTCGCAGCTTGTATCAATGTTTAATAGAGAGGATGTTCAGCTTATTGAGTTCGGCACACATGCACTGCGTGTTTTTCTTATTTTGCTGCCCATTACAGGATTTCAGATTATTGGGTCTAACTATTTTATGGCGGTAGAGAAACCCAAACAAGCTATGTTTCTTACTCTGTCCCGACAGGTTTTGGTACTGATTCCGCTATTATTAATACTACCCTTATTCTTTAAATTAGAAGGTGTGTTACTGGCAGGTCCTTTATCTGATCTGGTATCTTCAATTTTAACAGGAATATGGATTCTGAAAGAAAAAGATAGTCTGAATTCAAAACACAGTCTGAACTATTCGACTTAACCTCAAACGGATTGAATCAGGAAACTATAGTTTTAAATAATAATAAATCAAATTATGGAAATTTATGATGATTTAATATATAATTATATTATAAAATAATTGAAAGGTGTGAGAAAATGTCAAAATTCTTTCGTAACCTGATTATCAAAGTACACGGATATGGAGCTATAGAAAAATGGGTTGATAGGTTGTGCGTTTACCTTATATTGTGTACCATTATTTACGGAAAGTTTTTGTTAGAAGAGCAAGTCGGTATGTTCATATTTAATTCTATTATATTTGCAACTTGCGCCATAATATTCTTTAGAATACTAGATATTATTGAAAATAAGCTGGCAGCTTGGGCAAGTAAGGATATCAGCAGTAAACAGAAAGCTGCTTAACCTATCTAAACCAAACGGGACACCAATGTGTCCCGTTTGCATTTAATACTCTCCACACTCACCGGCATGTTTGTGCTCGTGGCAGATACTGCCCGTAGACCTCAACTCGCCATTCATGTATCTCTGAACTACATCTTCAACTTCACCTGAAGCTCCAGTAATCACTTTAATACCATGTTCTTCAAAAATTGCTATGGCTCCTCCACCCATACCGCCTGAAATCACTAGATTAACTCCTAAGTCATTAAGATAATTGGGTAGAAACCCGGGCTTATGTCCTGGATTGCTAACAAAACTGCTTCCTTTTATCTCCCTCCCGTCAACCTCGTAAATCTGAAAACCATCACAATGTCCAAAATGGTCAGAAACATTATGACCTTCCTTTGCAACTGCTATTTTCATAAAATAAATCGCTCCTTCCTCGTTAGCTTAAAATTCCACTTAAATTTTTCCATAACTCTTTTACAGCTTTACATGCTGAGCTTTCAGGATATTCAACTATTGATTTATTAATATTTATTGCTTCAGGAACTATTGGGTCATATGGTATTCTACCAGCATTATAGATACCTTCATTATCACAATACTCCTCTATCTTCCTTGTTATCTCCGGATTTATATCATGCTTATTTATACACACAACACATTCTGTCCCAAACCTTCGTGCTGTTTCAACTATTCTCTTCATATCATGTAAGCCTGATAAAGTTGGCTCAGCCACAACAAGCGCCATATCAGCGCCGGTAATAGATGCTATAACAGGACATCCTATTCCCGGTGAACCATCAATTATTAATAACTCCTCATTAGAAATGTTATTGAACAACTTTTTCCTGACTTCAGTCACAAGCTTGCCTGATGCACCATTTCCTGTCTTTAATTCGGCGTGGGAGAATAATTCTCCATCAATCCTGGATAAGTAAGTGTAGCCCGAAACATTATCTTTAAGCCTTATAGCTGAAATCCCATTCTTTTCCCTTGCTGTACAGAAATATTCACATACCCCGCAGCCTTCGCAGTCGAATATATTAACCCTTCCATTCTCGATAGCGCCAAATCGGCATAATTCTTCACACCTGCCGCAATTAAGGCAGTTCTCTTCAACCTTTAACTTATCTTTTATATATGCAAGTGCATTAAACCTGCAAAAACTTACACACTCCCTGCATCCTCTGCATTTATCTTCATTAATCCTGGGAACATTTACCGATACATCCTTTCTCATCTCAATCTCCGGCTTTAAAAAAATTGCTCCATTTGGTTCTTCTATATCACAATCAATATAAATACAATCTTGAAGTACCCAGGCAAGGTTTGTTGACACAAGTGTTTTACCAGTTCCCCCTTTTCCGCTTAAAACTGATATTCTCATTCATATCACCTTAATTCCTGCCATGATGGCCAGGATGTATTTCTTTTAGTTCTTCCAACATCCCTTGATCGTACTGCTCAATCAGATGCTTTACCGTACCTGGAACCGCTTTTAGAATCTTTATGTCAACTATCATATAAAAAATACATCTTCCAAATGAGGGGCTAACACTACTATCTACTGTATTCCCATCACAAGGAACTGCTATTTTCATATGCGCACACTCCCTTCATATTAGTATTAATTGGTTCTAACCCTTGTTTCATCTCTTTCTATAAATTCAGTTAATTCATTTATGTACTCTTTATTGTATTTTTCAATTTGTCCTTTATCGGCTAATTGTGTGATATCAGGGTCAACGGGCAATTTGGCCAGCAGTTTTATATCCATTTCCTTAGCTGCAGCCTCGGTCTTGCTTTCACCAAAGATACTTATCTCCTTGCCGCAGTCCGGACATACTGCATAGCTCATGTTTTCTACTATTCCCAGTATTGGTATATTCATTGTCTTAGCCATATTATAGGCTTTCTTCACGATTAACGAGACTAAATCCTGTGGGGATGTAACGATGATAATTCCATCTAAAGGTATGGATTGAAAAACAGTTAAAGGTACATCTCCGGTACCTGGAGGCATATCAATAAACATATAATCCAAATCACCCCAGATTACATCTGTCCAGAACTGTTTTACAGTATTTGAAATAATGGGACCTCTCCATATAACCGGGGCATCCTCTTTCTCAAGCATCAGGTTAATGGACATAAGCTTTATTTCGTTTTCAGTCTTAACAGGATAAATTCCCAACTCACTGCTTTCAACCCCTTGATGTATTCCAAACATCTTAGGAATTGACGGGCCTGTTATGTCTGCATCAAGAATACCAACCTTGTGTTCTTTTTTTCTCATCATTACAGCCAGCAGTGAGGTCACCAGGGACTTTCCTACTCCGCCTTTACCGCTTAAAACGGCAATAACTCGTTTAATGTTATTTAGCTCATTTGTCTCACACCTGAAGTCTTTGATTTGAATTGATTCTTCATTGCTCCTCATACTCTCTCACCTCTCATTTCTAGTTAATGTGTACCCTAAATTCAATTACTACCAACTCATTCCATATCTTTTGCAGTACCCTTTACAGAATTCACCTTTTGGACTGCATTTCAAATTGTTTTGATTACATTTCGGGCATAGTTTCTTTTCATTTGCAAAATTTTCATAAACATCCTCCCACTGCCCCCCGCAATTTGGGCACGCAACAGTGCATATATTTCTTGTGAAGCTTCCCCCTTCAATCCTGATGGCTTTTCCATTAACAAGTGCATCTGAAATCTTCTTTCTTGCCGAATTAATTACCCTTTGAAAAGTTGCTCTTGAAATGTTCATTTTTTCGGCACATTCATCCTGTTCAAAGCCCTCTGAATCTGAAAGCCTTACAGCTTCAACTTCCTCTACGTTGATAATCACTTCCTCAATTGTTCTTCCTGCAACATTCACAGGGATAAAATACTTGTTTTCCGGTATGAATTCTACCATTCTTATTTTTTTACATCGGGGCATATTTCATTCTCCTTTTCTGTGCATATGCTCATTATTATCTTAATACTCCTTCTTTCTTTTGTCAACATTGACTATATTAATTTTTTTAGCAAATTTATTTAACCAAAGATATAACCTTTGTATTGCGTATATTACGGCATTTATCCAAGCTATTCGAGACTCGAATTAGTATTTTATTAAATAATTTCTTTGAACTTTGTTCATTTATGTTATATAATTTTTATATAAGTCTATATTTAAGGGGGGATCTTATGAAAATTGTAAGAAAATATGGTTTGTTGTTAGTTATCGCAATAGTTTTTCTTATATTACTTCCAGCCTGTAGCGAAAAAAATATACTCGGAGAAGAAATGGTGAAACTTATTGCAATCTCAACCGGAGAAATGAGTACTAGCACCAGTCAGGTAAATAGACAAGAGGATAGCACTAAAAATGATGTTGTTAGAATTAGTGCTATAGGTATAGTAAATGCCGATGAATTAATAAAGGGATTTACTCCGTTTATGAATTACTTAAATCAAAAAACAGGTAAGAAATTTGAGTTTGTATACTGTGAAAACTACGACAAAGTAATAGAAGGATTTGAGAAAGATACCATAGACTTTGCCAGTTTGGGACCTGTTACATATGTTACAATGAGAGATCAGAAAAAAATGGCTGTTGAACCACTCGTGAGACCTTTGGAAAGCGGTAAGGATTCATACACAAGTATAGTATTTGTTAAAAAAGACAGCCCCATTCAATCAATGTCAGAACTAAGAGGCAAAAAAATGGCTTTCGGTGACAGGCTGTCTACAGCTGCCAATTTATTTCCCAGATATATAATCTATAATTCAGGCGCAGCCGAAGATACTTGGGCTGGTTCCCAGCAGTTGGGCAGTCAGGATAATATCTTTAAAGGAGTCCTATCTGGAGATTTTGATGCCGGTGCTTCTAAATCAACTGTTTATAAGAAGAATAATACCGATGGAAAGTTTAGACAAATCGGTGAATCTGACAAAATATCTACATTTGCATATACTGCAAGGTCAGACATGGACCCTCAATTAAAAGAAGCTATTAAACAGGCACTTCTTGAATTAAAAGACCCTGAAATACTGACAAAAATCGAAAAGCCATTTACTGGATTTATCGAAGCTAAGGATGAAGATTATAACTCAGTCAGGGATGTTTTGAAATTAGTTTCCATTGATTAATAAAAGAAGGGAGTTATGAGTATGAGTTTCAACAAATCAAAAGGTCTCTCATTATCCATTAAGCTGAGCATCGTGTTCTCTCTTCTATTTGTACTTGTCTTCTCACTATCAGGCTTGATCATATACGATCAGGAAAAGGGAGTACTCGTAGACCAGTTTAAGCAAAAAAACATTGTTTTGGTAGAAACCTTGGCATCCTCTAGCATGAAGGCTGTCCTGAGTAATAACTACGAAGATATTGCTCTAATCTTGGGAAGCCTTAAAGAAAAGAAGGGTGAGGATGTTACATACATCTTTGTCTGTGATACTAATGGTAGGGCAAGGTATCATACAGACGAAAACATGATCGGTAAGTTTTTTACCGAAGACAAATATAGCGAAAAGCTTCTTAAGAATGACGAAACACTGCTTGGTCACTATAAAATTGATAAAAAGGAAGTTCTTGATGTATCGTCGCCAATTAAGGACCCAGCGGGAAAAACCCTGGCATACCTGAGAATTGGATTTGAATTAAAACCAATTAGAGATACGTTAACCGGTCTAGTTATTCAATTATTCACAATAACAGCTATAGCAATAATATTTAGCGTAATCATATCTGTATTTATTTCGAGAATTTTTACTAATCCGATTGAAAAGGTGGTCGTAGCTACAAACAATTTGTCTACAGGTGATCTAACCCAATACGTAAGAGTAACATCCGATGATGAACTGGGCATACTTGCAAGCTCATTTAACATAATGACTGAAAGGCTAAACAAGCTGATACAGTCATTAGCACACACCGCCAGCAGCGTAAATCAAGCTGGAACAGACCTTGCTGATGGGGTTAGTGAAACAACACAAGTAAACAAGCAAATTTCCAAAACAATTGATGAATTGGCAAGCAACTATCAAGACCAGGTTGACACAGTAAATAAAATAATGTCGTCTTTAGTCAATCTAGATGAGCTGACACAGCAGATTTCAAAGAAAGCAGACCAGGTTAAAGAGTCCTCTGAAAACACTTTGAATTTAGCCAACGAAGGTGGCAGCTCCATAAACTTGACCATTAATAAAGTAAACGAGATTAACCAAACTGTTATAGACCTAAGCAGCATTATTAAATCACTAGGTAATAAATCCTCGCAGATTGGCGAAATTGTGCATTTGATATCAGACATAGCTTCGCAGACAAATCTATTAGCACTCAACGCTGCTATAGAGGCAGCTAGGGCAGGAGAACAGGGCAAAGGGTTTGCAGTTGTGGCAGATGAAGTAAGAAAACTTGCTGAACAAAGCTCTGCTGCTTCAAAGGAAATCTCTGCACTTATTAATGAAATTCAAGGTAATACAACTCAGGCTGTATCAACTATGGAAATAAACTCAGAAAAGGTAAATGAGGGAATTGAGTTAATAAATGTTAGCAGCAATTCTCTATCTAAAATCCTATCTGCAGCAAAAAATACTGTGGCCAGTGCTGACGAAATATTCGAAGCCACCTCTAACCAGGCAAAAAACAGCAGAAACGTGGTTATCTCAGTAGAATCCTTAGTAGCAGCTTCTGAAGAGGCAGCATCCAGTACTCAGGAAGTAACCGCATCAGTTCAGGAACAAACTGCTAGAATCATGGAACTTGAGATACTTGCAAAACAATTGAATTCAACCTCTAATGAATTAGATGATCAGGTAAAACAGTTTAGAGTTTAGGCTGCATATTTCCCCAATACTCTAAGGGTGTTGCTTAACAAGTAACACCCTTAATGTTTCGTTAATGTGGGTGCATTTAATTTAAGTGAAGA
>DHFP01000067.1 GCA_002402315.1 Clostridiales bacterium UBA4821 | reverse complement strand
CTTACGCTCATGTACAGGGGGACTTCGGAAATGCAGATACTATATCACCCAGAGGGTTATGGCTGCCCTCCTCGTCTTTCCTAACTAATGAAGAAATAGAAATGATCTGTATAGAAATTAAAAACTTTTTGCGAGGTTAATACTGATGAAATTATTAATAGTTTGCAGCGTTATTGATCTTAAATATCGATTTGGATCTACACCAACAATGTGGCAGTTATTTAAAGCATTACATGAAATAGGAAATGAAGTAATCATTACTCCTTATGTTGGTCATGCTATAGAATCTTTATGGTGGCGTATTTATCCTAATCCATGCCTTCAAGAAAGCTTACTTTCTTATTCTTTTGCCGAAAAAAGACAAATAAAGTCTCTAGGCGGGGGAGGGCTTTTTTCTAAGTTAAGCATAAGCATAATAGAAAAATATATTCGTCCAAAATGGGAAAGATATCTATTGAAAATCCTGGATCGAGAAGGTAATGTGGATGCCATTCTCTTTTCTATGGTTCCATTAAATCACATGACTGGAGTTCCTTCAAAGATTAAGGCAAGGTTTAATATACCTATTCTTTATTATGATGGAGATCTGCCTACAAGTCTGCCTGATTTTGCTGATACAAAAGCTTTTATATTTAATTACTATCCTGGTGCTGATCTCAGCGAGTATGATGCTTTCTTAAGTAGCTCAAAAGGAGCTATACCGTTGCTTGAGAAAATGGGTGCCCGAAACGTGGTTCCTTTCTACTTTGGAGTTGATCCAGAGTTATTTTCACCAATTGAAATAAAACAGGATATAGATATTTTTTATTATGGTAGCCGTGGCCCTCAAACAAAGGAAAAGAGAATAAATTATATGATTACTGAGCCATCTCAAAACCTGCCTGATTATTATTTTTTAATAGGTGGTAATTCTCAACAGATTAATTTAGGAAAAGCCAAGACGTGTGGTGTTTTACCTATAAGTACTTGGAGAACTTATTGTTGCCGAAGTAAAATAAACCTTAATATTACCAAAGAAATTGATGCTCAGACTTATGCCACCTCCAGCGCCAGACCCTTTGAGCTGGCTTCAATGGGTTGTTGTGTCGTAACAGATTCCTATAATGGACTTGAAGAGTGGTTTAAAGTAGGAAAAGAGATATTCATGGTGCAAAATGCTATAGAGGCTATAGAAATATACAAGATGCTCCTGTCCTCAGAAGAACTAAGACTAAAAACTGGTGAGGCCGCAAGAAAAAGAGTTTTAAGAGAACATACTATGTCACATAGAGCAAAACAAATCCTTTCAATTATTAATAATATACCAATTTTTAGTAAATAATTTGCAGAGGAGAGAAAATGACATTTTTTGTTATACCCCTTAGTCAAAAAGAATATTCTCAAAATGATTTTTTACAACCAATTTTTTTAGTTAATGAATTATCGAAGAATCACTTTGTGATAGGTGTAGAAAAAATACCTAATTTTGGTACATCTAATGCTTTTTCAATGTATTTAAGGTTGTTAAGTTATTTTCTTAAGATTTTTATTTATGGGATAAAACAAAGAAAAAACATCGATATTATTTATTGTATTTATCCTGCTTATGGCTTAATTGGAGCAATTATTTCACTTGCGATAAAAAAACCTTGTATATGGGATACAAATGAAGGTAATCTGTTAGCTCATTGCCAATTATTAAAAACATCATTTTTTTTTACCTGGATACATCTGATTATAGAAAAATTTGTTGGGAAGATTTCCTGCGCTATTCTCGTGCCAAGTGAAATGGATCGTAGTTTATACATTAAACAAAACTTCAAATATATTAATAAAGTTATTGTTGTTCCTTATGGTATCAATTTATCTTTTGTTGATGAGACAGAAACAGATAAGCATGCATTACGGAAGAAATTAAATATTGATCCCTATAAAAATGTGCTGGTCTATACAGGAAAAAGAGAATATCTTCCCAATAAAGAAGCGGCATTTTGGATAAATGATGAACTGGCACCTCGGTTAGCGCAAAAATATGATGATATACAGATATTAATACTGGGTTCTGGTGATGTTCCTCACTATGTTCATCCTATAGTTACTTTTACTGGTTTTGTGCCAAATGTTTACGAATATATACTTGCTTCTGATTTATGTATTGTGCCTTATTTATTAAATACTGGTATTTCACTAAAAGTATTAGATGGCATGGCCTGCTCAAGGCCAGTTATTACCATGTCTGTGGTAGCAGAGCTTTTTGGTAATTTAATTGACAATGAAAACATTATTATTGCAAAAGATAGAGAAGATTTTATTAATAAAACTATATGGGCATTACAATATCCGGAAATTATTCATGAGATAGGTGTTAATGCTCGAAAAACAGTAGAAAGTTTTTACAATTTAAAATCCATAGCAAAAAACATAGAATGTTTATTTGAATCATGTATCAATAATAAAAAGTAAAATAGGAGAAAAATGATGATTGAAAAGGTAATCCATCAGAATGAAGAGCTGGCAATTATTATTCGATATAATTTCAATAAAGAAGGAGTTAATTTTGTAACTTCTGAATCTTGCACGCTTCAGGTAGGCGTACTTTGCCATAAAAAAGGAAAAATAATAAAACCCCATATTCATAAAAACATTACCCGAACAGTAAATAAGGTTGTGGAAGTGCTTTGCCTAGAAGAAGGAAAAGTTGATGTAGCATTTTACATAAAAAATAAACTTGTGAATAGTTGCACACTTAATAAAGGCGATACGATTATTCTTCTTGAAGGCGGCCACGGGTTTAATATTTTAGAAGATACTAAAATGATTGAGGTTAAGCAAGGCCCTTACTTAAGCCAGGCAGAAGATAAGGAATTGTTAGAAATGAAAGAGGAATCTTAAGATGACCGTTAACGGGATTTTAAAAAGAGGAATATATGTCTTACAAAAAGAAGGGGTATGGACTTTTTTAAGTCAGGTTTTTTCGTTTCTTGGCGGTTTTTTTTATAACCGGGGAAGTTATTATATTTACGAAAAACCCTTGACTAAAGATGAAAGGTATCAATTTAATACTAAACTGCAAAATGTCGCCATAAAAATAATTTCTACAATGGAGGAATTCGAACAGCTTAAATCTAACGGCTATGACTTTAAAGCAATGCTCTTTAAAGATAAACTTAAAAAAGGAGCAATAGCGTTTAGCGCTTTTGTAAATAAAGAGCTTGTCCATGTAACTTGGTTAGCATTTAACAAAAGAGCCAAAGAAGAGATTGATGGCCTACCTTTTGAGGTAGCCTTTCAAAGCAAAGAAGCCTGTTCGGGAGCTTCTTTTACCGAACCTAAATTTAGGGGAAAAGGACTTTTGAGTTGTATCTATGCTGTTATTTTTCCTTACCTAGCCCAAAAAGACATAGTTAAAGATAAATTTACCATTGAAGTAAATAACATTTCTTCTCAAAAAGCCCATGCTAAGTTTAACCCTACCATAATCGGCAAAGGTTATTATTTAAAAATTTTATGGTGGGAATTTTGGAGAGAAGAGTAAGTCAAAGGAGCTAAAAGAAATATGATTCCAGTGTGCGAGCCGTTAATTGATGAAAAAGAGTTAGCCTATGTGGTAGATTGTTTAAAAACAAACTGGATTTCTTCCAAGGGAAAGTACATTGAAGCCTTTGAGGAAGGTTTTGCCCGTTATTGTGGCTGTAAATACGGTATTGCCACCACCAGCGGGACAACGGCGCTCCACCTTGCCCTGGCCTCGTTAGGTATAGGCCCTGAGGATGAAGTAATTGTCCCGGCCTTTACCATGATCGCCACGGTTTTTGCCGTTGTGTATACCGGGGCAAAACCAGTATTAGTGGATGCCGAGCCAGATACCTGGAATATTGACCCGGCTAAAATTGAAGAAAAGATAACTGACAAAACCAAGGCTATTTTACCGGTGCATATTTATGGTCATCCTTGTGAAATGGAAGCGATCATGGAAATAGCCGAAAAATATAACTTATGGGTGGTGGAAGATGCTGCTGAAGCCCACGGCGCAGAGTACAAAGGCAAAAAAGCCGGGAGCATTGGTCATATCAGTTGTTTTAGCTTTTACGCCAATAAAATAATTACTACGGGTGAGGGGGGAATGGTGGTTACTAATGAGGCTAAAATTGCCCAGAAGGCAAGATTACTTAAAGACCTGGCCTTTTCCCCCGAAAAGAGGTTTTTACATACTAGCCTTGGCTTTAACTACCGCATGACCAACATTCAAGCGGCCATTGGTTTAGCCCAGTTAGAAAAGATTGAGGATTTAGTGGCCGCCAGGCGCCGTAATGCGCATTATTATAATAGTTTATTAAAAGATGTACCGGGTATAACCTTACCCGTGGAAAGAGAAGAGACTAAAAATGTCTATTGGATGTATGGCATTTTAATTGAAGATGATTTTGGCTTAAGCCGGGATGAACTTATAATCAGGTTAAAAGAAAAGGGGATTGAAACCAGAACCTTCTTTTATCCCATGCACCAGCAGCCGGCATTTCAAGCAATGAATTTTTTTAAGGATGAAAAATATCCTGTTGCTGAAGCTTTAGCCCAAAAAGGGTTATATCTACCTTCCGGCTCCGGACTGAAAGAAGAAGAAATTGAAGCCGTTTGCCAGACAATCAAGGAAATCAGGGAGTATTTAGTAAAAAGGGTAGGTGGTATTGATTTTTGAAGGTACTAATGTTATTAGATAAGTATTTTCCGCCTGATATCCGGGTTGAAAAAGAAGCCCGTGCTTTACTAAAAGCGGGTCATGAAATTTTCTTGATTTGTCCTAATAAAGATAAAAATTTAGTAGAAAAAGAGGTTCAGGGCATAAAAGTAATTTATCTTCCCCTTATACCCAACTCAATAAAATGGTATTTTTATTACCTGCAATTTTTAATTCTTTTTTTTCATCCTTTTTGGAAAAGGGCTCTGGAGAAAACAATTAAACAATATGGCATCCAAGCCCTTCATATACATGATTTAGCGATGGTAAATACAGGATTGCAGGTAGCAAGAAAGTTTAACATTCCGATTATAGCAGATTTACATGAAAATTACCCCGAAGGAGTTGCAACATGGTCAGACGAATGGAAAGGGAAAATTGTTAATATAATTGCTCCTAAATGGCGCTGGAAACGATTAGAAAAGTATTGTGTTAATCATGTAAATAAAGTAATAACAGTTGTGGGTGAAGCTAAAGAGCACTATGTTATTAATTGCGGTGTTGACCCTGAAAACATTGCTGTTGTAATGAACACCGAAGAAAAAAAATATTTTTGTTCACTACCGCTCAAAAAGGAAATTATTGAGAGGTACGAGGACTATTTCACTATATCTTATGTCGGTGGATTTGGAGAATTGCGGGGTATACATACTGCTATTTCAGCAATGCCTAAAATATTACAGGAAATTCCTAATGCTTGCCTTCTCTTGGTTGGTTCGGGAAGTAACATGAATGCCTTGAAGAAATTAGTTAAAAGGTTGAATCTAGAAGAGACAGTTAAATTTACTGAGTGGCAGCCTTTTGATACGATCCCATCATACGTTGCAGCTAGTAATATTTGTCTTGTTCCCCACCTTGCAAGTGTATTTACAGATACTACAATACCTCATAAGTTTTTTCAGTATATGACTATGGGAAAACCTGTTATAGTATCGTCTGTAAAACCATTAAAGCGTATCATAGAGGAAACAGGAGCAGGCTTGGTTTATCCCTCCGGAGATGCTGATGCTCTAGCGCAAGCAGTAATAACAATTTATAAAAATAAAGATTTAGCAGAAAAATTAGGTAAAGCAGGAAAAAAAGCGGTAGAACAAAAATATAATTGGGAAAATGAGAGTAAGAAATTGATAGAACTTTATTATAACTTAAGTTAATAACTTTTACAAAGAAGGTTAAAGAGAAGCGAGGGTT
>DHFP01000064.1 GCA_002402315.1 Clostridiales bacterium UBA4821 | reverse complement strand
ATTTAGCTCTAATTTTAGCTTGTTTGTAAGTCATAATTAATACATTAATTTTACAACTCTATTGTTATGATTAAACATTAACTCTTGAATACGTTGTTCATCAACTGTTGCTGTTTTAATTGTTGGAACATTTTTATTAAATCTTTGACCAAACTCATCTGTTGATAAATCATAACCTGTTATTAAATTCTTTGACATTTGTTTGTTTGTTAATTTATTCTACATTAAATGCTCTTATTAAAAATATGAGAAGAATAATTAAAATTAATACTTCCCAAAGTGAATTATATATTGGCATAATATTATAATTTACTTATTTGTTCTTTTAACACTTCTAGTCTTTCAAGACCAGCTTTTGTGTCTGCTTTAGCAACTAATAAAGCTTTTAAATACTCTTCATCAGAAATTTGTTCCTCTTTATAAAGAAGTTCTAATGCAGCTATTCTTCTTTGTATCTCATCTTGAGTTTCTTTTAGAGCTATGAATTCTTTTAATACCTCTATCATTTTTGATACATCCATAATGTTTGTTTGTTTTTATATAAAGCTCAACTAATATAAATCAATTGAGCTTTATTATTATTATTTAATCAGACATATCAACGTGTAATATCTCCTTATTAACTTTATCAATATAAACAACATCAGTTCCTCTATTTGCATAAGTAGAACAATCTATTGATTCTTTTCTATCATTAGGAACAGTAAAAGATTTACCACCATTAGCCCAACCAAGATCTGTATAACCTTCTTGAACTAATTGTCTTATTTTATCAACATTAGTTCTTTTATTTTTGTTATAATCTCCATACATAATATAAATACTATTAAGTTAAACCTATTCAACTATTTTAAGCAGCTTTTTCAGCTATTAAATTATTATCATTATTATTAAGGCTATTAATTTCCATTAATATAATAATTAATCTACTAATATATTGATTAACATTCAATGTTCCATTGAAATAAGATTCTTTTAGAATCCTCTTCTCTTGTATCAGTTGTTCCATCATCATTTTATTATTTTAGACCAATCAATAGACTTAGATATTTTTTCCCAATTGTAATCATCTTTATCAATCATAACATCACAATGACATTCAGGACAAACATTCTGTTTAGTTATATAACCACAAACTCTACAATTTTTCATAATATTATTATTTATTAATGATTACAATTATTATCAATTGCATTACATTGTGATGTAAGTGATAAATGAGTATCAATATTGGCTACGTGCCAAGTATAATATCCTTCATAAGAAAAGTATTTATCATTCATTTCATATGTAATATCATTCTTCTTAAAATGAGAAACTAAAGCTTGTCTTCTTTCATTTAATGATGTTAGTTTGTTCATTGCATTGCTATATTTATCAGCATTGCTTGACAACACCTTTGATTAAACTCTTTATTTTTTATGAAGGATAACACTTCTTTATTTGTTTTCACACAATAAATAAAAACAAGGGAAAATATAACTAATTGATTACCAATGCTTAGTATTTCAAAAAGTTTATTTCTCCCTCGTAAAAAGTTTTATTTATATTTGGTTTATTAACAAATTTTATGTCCCAAACCCAAACGTAGACTCCCACCCTTATATATAATTGTTAGTCTTGCTCAATTAATGCAATTATAATGAGCAGAACGTAATTGCTCACGTCCTGCTATTATATTGCTCACGTTATTAAACGCTTTGAGTTGCCAATCTGTTGACCTGCTCTGTGGTCAAGCCTGCGCTTGTACCCAAGTTGATAACAGCTTGTGTTTTCAACAATTCAAGTTTGTGGTCGTCAGCAAAATCATCAGCAAGTTCTTGTGCTGATGAGAAAATGTCAATCACGTCAGTTCTTGTGAATGTTGATGGTGTGCCATCAGCATTTAATACCACTGTTTGAACCAATTCAGTATTTGGTGTGCCATCAGCATTTGTTGGCAACACTTCCATATTATTGTATGTGAACGTTGAAACATTAACGTACAATGGGAACTTTAAATCAGTTGCTGATTTAATATTTTTTGATTCAAGCAATGATTTGCTTACGAAAAAAGAATTACGTGCTTTGTCCACGAAGTAAGCATTACCACTTTTTGAGTAATTAGCTTTTACGATTTTAAATGATTTCATAATTTTAGATTTTAATTTATTTGTGCTGTTTTGTGGGGACTACCCCCCATTCTCAAAGTTTACAGGGGGTCTTTTTTATGGAGTGGTCCACATGAGCACATATATGAAGACTTTCCAAATTTGAAAAAAAATTTTAAAAAAAATTTTTAGAATCAAAAAATCCTCTTTACCTTTGGGGTTGGTTGGGTGGGAATAGATTATCCTTTTTATATAGATCATAAATATTATTATAATATAGCAAAGTAATAAGTTTAATTATTTGTAGATAGATTTATTTGTTTTATCTTTGTGAATATTAATTACATTATGGAAACCAAAATTGTCATAAAACAAAGCTTGTTGAAAAGAGTCTCTAGTGAAAGGGAGATGGCTGAGAAGTATTATAGTGTGCTCTCAGCTATTAATAATTTAGGGCTTACAAAGAGTGAAATTCAGTTAGTTGCTTTTACAGCTATTAAGGGAAATATTACATATGCTAATGTGAGAAAGGAATTTTGTGATGTTTACAATACAACGAGTCCTACGATTAATAATATTGTGTCCAAGCTTAAGAAACAAAAAATATTCCTGAAGAAGGGAAAAATTATTTATATAAACCCTATGATCGCTTTAGATTTTAAGAAAGATGTGACATTGGAAATAAATTTACAGCATGAAGCCAGCTAGTATGTCCTTGAAGGAATATTTGATTAAAAAACTTAGTCTTAGAATAATGCAACCAGAGAAGGTTATTCTCACAGTGATTACAGATCAGTTTGATCAGGCCAATGATGCTTTGAATACAAATGATCAGGTGGAAATTTCTGGGTTTGGAAAATATGTGTTTAATAGGAAGAAGGCTATTAAGAAAATGGACCTTTGGCTTGTTACTAAGGAAGACCTAGAAACACGCCTAACAGGAGAGTTGACAGATAGTGCTAGGAAGAATTTGGAAGTGAAACTGGAAGCTGTTGAAAAGAAGATTAAAAGTTTAAAACCAAAGATGATATGAAATTAAGTGAAGTGTATGAGGGTTGGAGGAACCACATATTACCTCCTGAAAAGCTTGAAGAAGTTATTAGGACAGTGTCAACACTTAGATTGGATATATGTTCAACATGTGAGTGGCATTCTAAGTTCCATGATTCTAAAAGATCAGATAATCATTGTACAAAATGTGGTTGTACTTTGATTGCTAAAACAAAATGCTTATCTTGTGCTTGTCCTTTGAAGAAATGGACACACGTTAAAATGGATGAATAATGGAAAATAAATTAGTAAGATTTACGAAGGTTCCTCTAGAAAATCTCATAACAGCCTTAGTTGCTTTGTATGATGAAGGAGCAGATTTTGTTGATATTATGGGTGAGGTGGGGCCTGAACAGGATTCAATAGGGCTTGCTGTTCGAGAGGAATATATGGCCCCTGAAGAAGACATGAATGATAGGGGTTATTTTATGGAGGAAGAGGATAGTGATCTTAGTGAGGAAGATTTAAATAATCTTATATGAAAAAGAGCCCAACATATTATCCAAAGATCTTGGCATTATTAAAAGAATTACATAAACAACATCCTACATTTAATATAGGTAGGCATATTTCAACAGCTCTTGATGAATATGGGGATCTGTGGAATGTTTCAGATAAAGAATTTCTTCATGCATTAGAGAAATATAAAGTGGAACAGGATATGGATGTTCCTCATGAAACAGAAGAAGATATTAATAAAATAATAAGTGAAGGATTGCATCTGGGTAAGCTTTTTGCTGAATCAGAGGATGAAGATGAGGATTAATAATTAATTACATTATGGCACCACCAAAGAAAGCTCTTTTAATAGAGTATGAGCTAGAGTTCCTCAACATGAAGCTTGAAGAACTTAAACAGTATATAGAGGATACTCCTTTTTCAGGGCTTACAGATCGCATGGCTTATAAAGAAACTAGAGGAGGAGGATTGATTCCTGTATGTATAGCCACAAAAGAAGCACAACGTAAAGATCTTACACAAGCATTGAAAGATTATGCTGAGATTTTGAGAACAGTTGATACTATGAGAATCAAAGAAGAAGGAAAAATAGTTGAAGTTAGAGGGAATGTAGAGTTAGGAAGTCAAGCTTCTCAGTATTTAGCAGAAAGAAATAAAAAATAATGGATCTAATTATACCCCAAGAAAATATTGTACATTTAGATTACAAAGATTGGTATTTAAATAGTAAAAGAGTTCCTGATAAGTTGTCAGAACATTATGATGAATTCTATAAATATCATAAGGAGATATGTTTAAGGGGATGTGTGATGGATGGATTATTTATTAATCCATTTCTTTATTGGCATTTAAACTTTTGGAACACAGAGGTTGATATTCTAGATGAATATAATAGAATCTCACAAAAATATTCAAATCCATTGCTTAGAGATAATGAATGGATTATTACAAATGAAATTGAAAGGGCCCATGAACAAAGAAAGGGTCTTGTCCTATTAGGTGTAAGACGACTTGCAAAGTCTGTTATAGAATCTAGTTATATAGGATGGGGAGCTACATTTGATGAAAACTCCCAGAACATTATAGCAGGATTGAATGCTCCTGATATAAAACTAATTACAGATAAGCTTGATAAAGGATTGAACTTTCTTCCTGAAGCTTGGAGATGGCAGAGGGTTGAGGATAACTGGAAAGCTCAAGTTACATTAGGTATTAAAACACGAGCAGGGGAAAGAATACCATTCTCCCAAATTTTAATACGTAACTTAGATGGTGGAGCAAATGAAGAAGCTATTGCTGGAACAAAACCAAGAAAATTAATTATTGATGAAATTGGTAAAGGAAGTTTCTTGAGAGCATTTCAGGCTGCCACTCCAGGGTTTACAACACCATTTGGTTGGGGGTGTAGTCCAATACTAGTAGGTACAGGAGGTGACATGCAAAGTTTTCAAGATGCAAAAGGCTTGATGTTTGATGCAGCTAATTTTAACTTTCTTGATTATCCAGATGCTAAAGGTGGTACCAGAAGACATGGATTATTTCTTTCCAATAGTTTTAGGATGGAAGGAAAAGATCACTCTACGTTAGGAGCCTATTTAGAAAAGCCTAAAGAATCTCCTTTACATCAGGTCCCAATGTTAGTAAGTAACAAGGAGAAAGCTGATAAATTTTTAGATGATAAACTAGAGAATCTTAGACAGGCTGGGGATAGAGTAGCATATTTAAAAGAAAAGATGTACTACCCAAAAGAAGTAGATGATATTTTTTTAAATGAAGACACAAACATCTTTGATATAGATGCTGCCAAAAGACAAAAGGCAAGACTATTAGAGAATGAAAGAACAGGAACACCTGTTATATTATATGATGATGGACAAGGAGTGAAACATGAGTTCACAGATAAGTTGCCCATCTCTAACTTTCCTCTCAAGAATAGTGATATGAAGGATGCTCCTGTAGTGATATATGAGTTTCCAATATCTGATCCTCCATATGGATTATATGTTGCAGGAGTTGACCCTTACAGACAAGGTAAGGCAGCTTATAGTACATCACTTGGGAGTGTATACATATATAAAAGGATGCATGCTTTAACAGGGGAAAAATATCAGGATATGTTTGTTGCAAGTTATTGTGCAAGGCCTGAGAAGAAAGAGACTTGGGAAGAACAAGCAAGAATGCTAATTAAATATTATAATGCACGAACTCTTTGTGAAAATGATGAGATTTCTTTTATAGATTATATGATTGCTAAAGGGGATTCACATTATCTTGAGAAACAACCAGCATGGTTACAAGAGATAGTACCTAATACTACAGTGCATAGGGATTTTGGAATACACAGATCAGCTGAGAAGATTAGAGATTTTCTTCATGGCTGTTTAAAGAAATATAGTGAGGAAGTGATACATGAGGAAAAGGATGATGATGGATTGGTTATTTCTCAGACTAAAGGAATGGCCAAGATATTTGATCCTGTATTATTAGAAGAAATGATTCAATATAATGAGACAGGAAACTTTGATAGAATTATAGCAGCAGAATTAGCTATAGCTTTGGCAATGAAACTTAACCCAATGATAGGTACAATAGGTGGGATAGGGGATCCTAGGATTAATGCATTATTTAACAAAAAAGAGAAACTTAAACTGTTTGCTCCATCCAGCAGTATGTTCAGTTCACGTAAAAATAAATTATTCAGCTAATGGCAATTATAAGATACACAAAGGATGCTACTATAAGGTATGCATATCTAAATATTTTTCCAGATCAATTTAAAACTGAAAAGGAAAAACAGGATGAGGGTTATATTAAGAACACTATGGATTATTTTGCAAACAGAGCTTATGCAGAATATATCAAGAATAGAGACACCTTTGTTAAGAACTATGATCTTATAAAAGGTATTCTAACTCCAGAAGATTTTTATCAAGAACCTGATGTAAAATCATTTACAGAGATGCTTACTAGAGATGTAGATCTCCCTGCATATGTAAAAATGTATTCTATTTTAACTACTCCTGTAAATGAGTTGGTAGGGGAAATTTCTAAAAGACCTGATACATATAGAATAAAAGCTTTTGATGATGATTCCAAAGCTGAAGAATTACAATGGAAGACTGACATCCTTCATGAATTTGTAATAAATCAAGTAAAGCAAAAAATAGCACAAAAAGCTGCTATGGCTGGAGAAGAACTTTCAGAGGAAGATCTTGAACAAAGAACAATGGAGCAAGTTAAGGATGAATTAGATTCTTATACATCTATTGCAGAAAAATGGGCTAATCATATTCTAACAGCACAAAAAGCAGACTTCAATACAAAAGAAATGAGTGAAGATGCTTTTAGAGATCTTCTAATTTCTTCAAGACAATTCTATCACATATATGAGGACAATTCAAAACTAGGATTTAATGCTGAGGTGAGCAATCCTAAGAATATATGGTTCCTTACTACACCAGATAGAAAATGGACAAGTGATGTAACAGGCAGAGCACGAGGAGCTTATGCTTCTGGTACTGTTCAAGTGATGGAACTATCAGAGATTATTGAAACAATCCCAGACCTTACAAAAGAAGAAATAGATCACTTACGTAGTTCATTACAGGATTATGGATTAATCAATGTTAGGGAATC
>DHFP01000256.1 GCA_002402315.1 Clostridiales bacterium UBA4821 | reverse complement strand
GGTTGGTCAGGATGCAACAATAGCCGGAAATTATATAGACTTTAAATTCAGAAACAATACTGACTATCCATTGTTTATTTCTGCTGAAGCTCCAAAGAGCAGCATAAATATCAAGATATATACAAGGATCACATTGGGTGTCAGTAAAGTTAAAATTGAATCGCAGGTATTAGAGGTTGAAGATCCTGGGCCGGATGAGATAGTTCAGGACAAGAGTCTCCTTATTGGAGAGACCAGGGTTGAAAGACAAGCAAAAAAAGGTTACAAAGTGGCTGTATATAGAAACATTTATGAAGCAGGTAAGCTGATTAGAAGGCAACTAGTTTCAAACGATTACTATAAGCCTGTAAGAGGAATTATAAAGATTGGAACAGGTGTAGTTGAGTCTGAAAAGGATGTTATGATACAAGATTATTTATTGCCTCCAAGTAAAGCTGAGAAAAGTATTGAGGAACCGGATAATCCTCCAGATACGGGAAATAGTTGGATAAGCTCTAAAAAATATCAGTAATAACTTGTCAAAAATTTTATGTAAAAGTATAATGATTCTAGCATAACAGAGTAAGTATTATTATAGGTATGGGAGATGATGGTATGTATAGTACGGTGGAAATAAGGAAGCTTGACCCAGAGTTAGCTGATGCCATAGAAAATGAGGTTAATAGGCAAAGGAATAAGATAGAACTTATTGCTTCCGAAAACTTTGTAAGCCCTGCAGTGCTAGAGGCGGCAGGTTCACCACTAACCAATAAATATGCTGAGGGATACCCGGGCAGGAGATACTATGGTGGCTGCGAGTATGTAGATGTGTCAGAAACTCTTGCAATAGAAAGAGCAAAACAAATATTTGGTGCAGAGCATGCAAATGTTCAGCCACATTCAGGAGCACAGGCTAATACTGCAGTCTATTTTGCTGTGCTCAAACCCGGGGATACAATTCTGGGAATGAATCTCGCCCATGGAGGGCACCTCACGCATGGAAGCCCTGTCAATTTATCCGGTAATTATTTTAATATTATACCTTATGGTGTAAATAAAGATACCTTTACAATTGATTATAATGAAGTAAGGAACCTGGCCCTCGAACATAAGCCAAGACTGATTGTTGCTGGGGCGAGTGCTTATCCCAGGACCATAGACTTTAAAGCCTTTAAGGAAATTGCAGATGAGGTTGGCGCTTACTTAATGGTAGATATGGCACATATAGCAGGTTTAGTTGCAGCAGGCCTTCACCCGAACCCTATACCTTATGCTCATTTTGTAACTACTACCACCCATAAAACCTTGAGAGGACCCAGAGGCGGAATGATTCTGTGCAAGGAGGAATTTGCAAAGGCTATAGACAAAGCAGTATTTCCTGGTATCCAGGGTGGTCCGCTTATGCATATCATAGCTGCCAAAGCGGCATGCTTTATAGAGGCAATGACACAGGAATTCAAGGATTATCAGAAGCAAATTATAAAGAATGCAGCCAGACTAGCTGCTGAACTAGTAGATAGAGAATTCAATATCATATCAGGTGGTACTGACAATCATCTAATGCTTTTAGACTTAAGGAATAAGGGTGTAACCGGTAAGGACGCAGAAAAAATGCTTGACGAGATTGGAATTACAGTAAACAAGAATGCGATACCTTTTGATACTGAAAAGCCTTTTGTCACCAGCGGTATCAGAATTGGTACCCCGGCGGTTACCACCAGGGGCATGAAAGAAGAGGATATGGTAGAAATAGCCCAACTGATTTCTCTTACAATAGATAACTTTGAAGCAAATAAGGAAAAAGTAAGAGAAGGAGTAGCGAAACTATGTAATAGATTTTCATTGTATGTGTAATTTTAATAAAAAACTCCAGTGCTTAGGAATGATGAAATAATAAAATACGATTTTAAAGAGAGCTATTTTTTGTCAAGACAATATTGTTTTATTATTCCTAAGGAATAATCATATGTGAAGAGGTGGATTAGTATGGCAAACAAACGTAGAAAAAACTTAATCAGAGATGAAAGAATTGAAGATGCAACTATGTACGGTGAATTTATATCTTCTTTTGATCAGTGGATAACTATGGATGATCAAAGGAAAAGAGTCAGGCATATAGAAGAAGTTTCAAAAGAACTTACTATGGATAATAAATAGAGAAATGACAAGAAAATAATAATTATTTTAAGAATAACATTAACCTTTTGCTGCAATCAATATAATTAAGTAAATAATAAAAAAATTTACTAGTTGCCTTTTATTATAATTATAGTATAATGATATCAATGAAAGTCAAGGAAAGTCAAAGTCAATGGAGGGGAATATGGCTAAGTTATGTGAAGCTATTGAAAAATTTATAAAAAGTTTGATTCGTGAGTCAAATGGGACAATAGAAATTCAACGTAACGAGTTGGCTAATAAGTTTAACTGTGTTCCTTCCCAGATTAATTACGTAATTGATACCCGTTTTACTGTAGAGAGAGGGTATTATGTGGAGAGTAGACGGGGTGGAGGAGGACATATAAGGATTAAAGAGGTTTACATCAGGGGCAGTAACTATTTGATGCACCTGGTAACTTCAATAGGGGATAACGTTTCACAGCAGGTTGCTGAGGCATTTATTGTGAACCTTAGAGATTATAATATAATTACTATCAGGGAAGCCTTAATTTTAAGGGCTGCCATGAGTGATAAAGTCATACGACCTTCATTACCCGAAAAAGATCAAATAAGGGCAGCAATTATAAAGAATATACTAATTGCTTTGGTGTGAAAAGGGTAAAAAGTTTCCAAATACTTATGGAATAATATGGAAAAATAAAATAATTTTAGTTATAATATTAAAAGACTTTGTATAAAGATTTGAAATAGAGCGGGGGGACAAAGATGACATGCCAGCAGTGTATGAAGCGGCCAGCTAATGTTCAGATTACTCAAATGATAAATAATCAGAAATCAGTATTATATTTATGCGAGCAGTGTGCTGGAGCTAGAGAAGACCTGATAAATAACTTTTCCTTTAATATGGGAAATCTTTTAGCAAGTATAATGGAAAATATGCAAGGTTTTACTCATTTGCCCATAACAGAAAATGTTGAGCAATGTGACGTTTGTGGTATGACTTACGATGAATTTACCAGGCTTGGGAAATTTGGATGTGAAAATTGCTATAGAGTATTTAGTTCCAGGTTGATGCCAATATTCCGGAGACTACACGGAAATACAAGACATACTGGGAAAGTGCCTGCAAAAGCAAATACTGAAAGGAGAACTGCCAAAGAGATATTTAGCCTAAGAACACAGCTGGAAGAAGCAGTAAAAAATGAGCAATATGAAAAGGCAGCCCGGATAAGGGATAAAATAAGGCAGCTAGAGAGCGACCCAAAGAAGGTAGGTGATGCCTAGTGATGTCTAAAGGTAAAAATAAAATTCCGGAATTGGATGTGGTTGTAAGCAGTAGGGTTAGGCTGGCAAGAAATAGCAAGAGTTTTCCGTTTCCTCCAAAATTGGATATTAATCAAGCAATAAATGTAGTTGATTTCTATAAGTCGGTTATTATTAAAACAGAAAGTTCTATTTCAAAACAGTTGATTTTTATCGATTCAACCAAGATTAACCCTATTGAAAAGGCCTGCCTTGTGGAAAAACACTTGATTAGTCCGGAGTTTGCTGCAAAGCGTGAAGTCACCGGGCTGATCTTAAGCAAGGATGAAAAGGTAAGTATAATGATTAATGAGGAAGACCATTTAAGGATCCAAGCAATACTTCAAGGGATGCAATTAAACGAGTCCTGGGAGCTTTGTAATAGAGTTGATGATTTAATTGAGGCGAAGTCAGAGTATGCCTATTGTGATGAACTGGGATATCTGACTGCATGCCCTACCAATGTAGGAACAGGTATGAGAGCATCAATTATGGTTCACCTTCCGGCATTAAGTATGCTTGGGTATATTAATACAGTACTGGATGCCGTAAATAAATTGGGTATTACAGTAAGGGGACTTTACGGCGAAGGCAGTGAAGTAATGGGTAATATGTATCAGATATCCAACCAGGTCTCGCTAGGACAGTCAGAGGAGGAGATTATTACAAAGATCAGTATCATTGCTAACAGGGTAATAGAACAGGAGAGAATTGCAAGGGAACAATTATTAAAGTCAAAGATACAGTTGGAAGACCGGTTATTTAGATCATACGGCATATTTTCAAGTGCAAGAATAATGACGTCTAATGAATGTATGAAGCTATTATCAGATGTGAGGTTAGGGGTTGATCTGAACATATTAAAGGGTATATCGATAGATAAGATTAATCAATTAATGGTTATAACCCAGCCGGCCAACTTACAAAAAGTATATGGAACTACTTTGAACCCCGACGAGCGGGACATAAAGAGAGCAGAGTTAATAAGGTCGAAATTGGAGGTGTAGATACTTATGTATAAATTTACCGAAAGGGCTGAAAGGGCAATTGCCCTTGCGCAAGAGAGTGCTTCCCAGTTGGGGCATAATTACGTTGGAACTGAACACTTGCTGCTGGGCTTGGTTAGAGAAGGTGGCGGTATTGCAGCCAGAGTGTTGCAGAACCAGGGGGTTTCAGAAGAAAAAGTACTTCGGGAGATAGAAGACTTAATAGGACGGGGAGAGGATGCAAGTACCCAGCCTTTAGGTTTTACTCCGAGAACAAAAAGAGTACTTGAGCTAAGTTTTAGGGAATCCAGAAGGATGGGACACAACTATATAGGAACTGAGCATATCATTCTAGGAATAATGAGAGAAGGAGAAAGTGTTGCGGTTAGAATAATTATGGACTTAGGGGTTGATCCACAGAAACTGTTTTCCGAGGTTGTAAAACTATTAAGTGAAGAATCACCAGGAATAGGTACTGCTCAGAAAGCCAATAACGGTTACTCTAATACTCCTACGCTAAACCAGTTTGGCAGAGATTTAACCGATATGGCACGGGAGGGAAAATTAGACCCAATTATAGGAAGGGAAAAAGAGATTGAGAGGGTAATTCAGATTCTTAGTAGAAGAACTAAAAATAACCCATGCTTGATAGGTGAACCAGGAGTAGGAAAAACGGCTATTGCAGAAGGACTAGCTCAAAAAATAATAGAGGGAAATGTACCCGAGCTTCTTCGTGATAAAAGGGTAGTTACTCTTGATTTGTCATCTATGGTTGCTGGGGCAAAATACAGGGGTGAATTCGAGGAGAGGTTGAAGAAGGCACTGGAGGAGATAAGAAAATCGGGCAATGTTATTATTTTTATAGATGAAATGCATACAATTATTGGTGCAGGTGCTGCCGAAGGAGCGATTGATGCCTCTAATATCCTTAAACCCTTGCTAGCTAGAGGAGAGATTCAGGTTGCAGGTGCTACAACATTGGATGAATACAGGAAGCATATAGAAAAAGATGCAGCACTGGAGAGAAGATTTCAGCCCATAACTGTTGGAGAGCCGACAGTTGAACAGACAGTTGAGATTCTAAAAGGTGTACGTGACAAATATGAAGCTCACCATAGGGTTAAAATAACAGATAAGGCGTTAGAAGCAGCAGCAAAGCTTTCAGACCGTTATATAACCGACAGGTTTTTACCCGATAAAGCTATTGACCTGATGGATGAAGCAGCCTCAAAGTTAAGAATAAAAACCTTCACTGCTCCACCTGACTTGAAGGAATTGGAAGAAAAAATCGAGAGGTTGAGCAAGGAAAAGGAAGAAGCCATACGTTCACAAGAGTATGAGAAAGCTGCAAAAATAAGGGATGATGAGCAAAGGCTTAAAGCTGAACTTGAAAAGCAAAAATCAGAGTGGAAGAATAAGAATCAAACAGAAACAAACACTGTATCTGAAGAAGAGATTGCCGAAATAGTTTCAGGCTGGACGGGTGTACCTGTTAAGAGTTTGACGCAAGAGGAGACTGAACGGCTAAGAAGGATGGAAGAAATACTTCACAAGAGGGTAATAGGACAGGATGAGGCTGTTAAGGCTATATCAAAAGCAATTAAAAGAGGCAGGGTTGGGCTGAAAGACCCCAAAAGACCCGTAGGTTCATTTATATTCCTTGGACCTACCGGGGTTGGTAAGACAGAGTTAACTAAAGCATTGGCAGAAGTCCTGTTTGGAAATGATGATGCCATGATTCGAATTGACATGACAGAATACATGGAGAAGCATGCTGTTTCCAGATTGGTAGGTTCACCTCCGGGGTATGTTGGATATGAAGAAGGAGGACAGTTAACCGAAAAGGTTAGAAGGAGACCATACTCGGTAGTTCTTTTCGATGAAATTGAAAAAGCTCACCCGGAAGTGTTTAATATACTTCTGCAGATACTGGAAGATGGTAGATTGACCGATGCACATGGAAGGACAGTAGATTTTAGGAATACTGTTATAGTAATGACTTCTAATGTTGGTGCAAGACTAATTACCGAGCCTAAGAAGCTAGGATTCGCTGTAGTGGGTGATGAAACAAAACAAAGACACGAAGAGATTAAAACGAATGTTATGGGGGAACTCAAGAAAGCTTTCAGGCCGGAATTCTTAAACAGGGTAGATGAAATAATTGTATTCCACCAGCTTGACCAGGATCATATAAGACATATTGTTACATTAATGCTTGATGGACTTCAAGAAAGACTAAAATCTAATAACTTGACTTTCAAGGTAACTGATTCAGCTAAACAATATCTTGCAGAGAAGGGTTACGATGTTATCTATGGGGCAAGGCCATTGCGAAGAGTAATTCAGAGCATGTTAGAAGATAAAATTGCTGAGAGCATCCTCGAAGGCAAGATTAAGCCGGGAAGCAAGGTTATAGTTGACGTCAAGGGAGAAGAGATTATATTAAGCAGCAAAAAATAAACCGCGATCCGCGGTTTATTTTTTGCAATATTGTATGGGTAGGTTTGCAACCTACCCATTAAGCCTCTTCAAGCTCATTGATGCTGATTTGCCTTGTATGTAATGTGTGGCTCCATTCCTTATTTTCCCTATCAATAATACCTTGGATGGTGATTGGCACCCATGTTAGTGAGTAAAAGGGGTATATGACAAACCCTAATAAAACCTTAAGGTTAAATTTCTTTTCAGCTGCAACTATCATAGGCCCATACAAAAATTGTGCTATAACAAATATTGTCCATACATATGTAGGTATTATATAATCCATTGTAAAAAATGTTCCCCTTGGGTAGAACCACTGTAAATATGCCATAACCACTACAAGCCCCATAAATAATATTCTTATAGGCTGCAGCATATACAGTGCACAGTCAAAAGCTATTAAATTCTTTTCCTTAACTGCTTTCTTAATCAACTTTGGGAAAAATCTGATTGCACAATCAGCATGACCTTGCATCCATCTCTTTCTTTGGTTCCAGGATTGTTTAAGGGTCAGGGGTTTCTCATCAAAGACTACTGCATCATGTGCCCAGGATACTTTCATACCATTTAGTGCCAGCTTCATTGTAAACTCCAGGTCTTCAGTCAGACATGTTGCTCCCCATCCAAGCTTCTTAAGTACTTCTGTATCAATGCAGAAACCGGTACCGCATAAGCCGCAGGACATTCCTAAATAATACCTTGAAAGCTGGAATAATCTATTTACTGTCCAAAAAGCTATTGAATATGAACAAGTTATCCATGAATCAAACGGGTTTTTGCTGTCAATATAACCTTGAACAACCTTATGTCCTTTGCACAGCTGTTTATTCATTTCCATTAAGAAATTACTTGATACAACGTTGTCTGCATCAAAGATCGATACAGCATCATACTTTTTATCAAGTTTAAATATTATGTCAAAAATCCACTCCATTGCATAGCCTTTACCTCTTTTTACGGTATTAAACCTTTCGTAGACCAAGGCTCCTTTCTCACGCGAAATCGCAGATGTGCTGTCAGTACAGTTGTCTGCAACTACAAAAATATCATATAAATCCTTAGGATAATTTAAACTTTTTAAGCTGTCTATCATTTGTGCAATAACTCTCTCTTCGTTATGCGCAGCTACCACTAATGCAAACGTTTTCTGCGGCTTAAAACTATGCGTACTTTCTTCCTTTCTTTTGATCCATCCAAAAATAGAGATGCTGAAAAAGTAAGCTCCGACTGAAAATATTAGTATTTGTAATACCGCACTAATAATATAAGTAAGATGGTATGTAGTATTCTCCATATATTACCTCCGAATATAAAATAACACAAGTATAGCATATCCTAAAATAGTGATGTTTGTAAATCATAAAATTGGTTAAATATGTTTAGTTTTTATTAATTTATATTATTTTCATTAAGTTTTCTGGCAATAATATGAAATTACACTCATTCATTATTTTATGTAAGTTATAACAAGAATATTTAAAAAACGTATGTTACATTTAAATTTCAGAAGTTTCAGCAGGGATTATTTGTGATATAATATAATATGCTTATCAAAGAACTGCATAATCCAAAAGAATTAACTAATATAATATGAAAAACAAGGGGTAATCAAATGAAGGGTGCTAAAAAATATGGAGAGTTTTATTTGAGCCCGGGAAAAACAATTCCTTTTGGAGCAACCGTTATTTCAAAGAGAGCTGTCAATTTCTCAGTCTTTTCTTTATATGCAAAGTCATGTGAGTTGGTATTGTTTCATAAAAAGAATAAAGAACCTTTTGCTGTTATACCGTTTCCTGATGAGTTTAAAACCGGAAATGCCTTTGCTATGACCGTATACGGATTGGACTATGAGAATACTGAATACGGATATAGAATGGATGGGCCATTCAACCCTAAGGAAGGTCATTGGTTTGACACTTCAAAGGTTTTGCTTGATCCTTATGCCAAGGCAGTAACTGGAAGAGATATCTGGGGTGAAGAACCGGATTGGGGCAATCCTTATCAATATCGTGCAAGAATTATTACTGATGATTATGACTGGGAGGGAGATTGTCAACTCAATATCCCCATGCAGGATTTGATTATTTATGAAATGCATGTGAGAGGGTTTACCCGGCACAGTTCATCGGCAGTAAAACATAAGGGGACATATGCAGGGCTGATTGAAAAGATTTCTTATTTAAAGGACTTAGGTGTGAATTGTGTTGAACTATTACCAATTTTTGAATTTGACGAATTTATTAAGGTAAGGGGAGATAGCAGCCTTAAGGCTGAAGAACGTATGAAAAATTTCTGGGGTTATGCTACAATTGCGTACTTAGCCCCTAAGGCAGGCTATTCTGCTCTACGCTCAGAAGGTGGGAACGAAGTTAATGAGCTTAAAGATCTGATTAAGAACCTCCACATGAATGGAATAGAGGTTATTCTTGATGTGGTATTCAACCATACAGGTGAAAGTGATGAGAACGGTCCATGTATTTCATTCCGGGGAATTGACAATAAGACATATTACATGCTCGACTCAGAGGGAAACTACAGAGATTTTACCGGATGTCACAACACGGTAAATTGTAATAATCCGGTTGTACGGGAATTCATTCTGGATAGTTTGCGGTATTGGGTATCTGAGTATCACATTGATGGATTCAGGTTTGACCTTGCTTCAGTACTGGTACGGGGTCAGGATGGAATGCCTTTAAGCAATCCGCCGCTGCTGGAGGCAATTTCTTATGATCCTGTACTCAGAAAGTGCAAGTTAATTGCAGAAGCCTGGGATGCAACCGGGTTGTACCAGGTTGGGACCTTTCCATCATATGGACGTTGGTCGGACTGGAATGGTAAATTCCGTGATGACCTGCGTAGGTTTCTCAAGGGCGATGGCGGAATGGTTAGCACAATGGTCCAACGGATTCAAGGATCACCGGAAATATTCGAAAATCGTGGTCCAAATGCCTCAATTAACTACATTACATCCCATGATGGGTTTACTCTCATGGACTTGGTTTCTTATGCAAATAAGCATAACCAGGACAATGGAGAGGATAATATTGATGGAACAAATGAAAATTTCAGCTGGAATTGGGGGTGCGAGGGGCCTGCCTCTGACCTTGAAATAAATAATTTACGTAAAAGAATAATAAAAAATGCTGTAAGTATACTTATGGCAAGCCAGGGAGTACCTATGATTTTGGCCGGAGATGAAATGGGAAGAAGTCAAAATGGAAATAATAATGCCTACTGTCAGGATAATGAGATTTCATGGGTAAACTGGGAACTCTTAAAAAGTAACAACGAAATCTATAATTTTTTCAAGAACATGATTAAGTTTCGTATGGCACATCCTATACTAAGAAGGAAAGAATGGTTTGGGGGAAAAGTCCGATCCGGCAGCAAATATCCTGACATATCATTTCACGGGCTAAAAGCATGGCAGGCAGATGATTCTTTCGAGAGCCGGGTGATTGCCGTAATGTTTAATGGCCAGCATATTAAAGACAATATTATATATATGGCAATGAACATGCACTGGGAGGCGCATGAGTTTGTACTACCAAGGCTTTCGGGCATTGTATGGTATAAGTTTGCCGACACGGGAGTTAAAGCTCCAAATGATATATATGATGTAGGCCGGGAGTTCCTGCTCGCCAATCAATCTGAAATAGTCTTGGAGCCAAGGTCGGTTGTAATATTGGTAGGAAAGAAATTTTTAGGCTAATGAGGTGTCTAAATGAAGAATCTAAGTATAATCCTGGAGAAATTGAGAAGTGAGAAATGTAATTTTAAAGGAAATTATTTTATTCCTGAAATCTGGAATGGTTTTGATTATAGTGAATACTCGACAGATCCTGCCAGGCCGGGAGAAATCAATGTAAACCCGTATGATTTTATGATTTATTGCATTGAAAATTACATTGCAAGCAAATCAGTTGGCAATAGTGATAACCTATTACCTTTAGGTTGTAAGGAAAATTACCAGGTTGAACTCAATAACAATATTATATACAGCATGTTTCCGAGAATGCTTACTTCCTGGAACCATTTTGACAGCAGTCAATTATGCCCGGGAACACTCTTGAAAGCCATCTGCTTTTTGCCATATTTAAAGAAGATGAATGTCAGCATAATATACCTTCTACCCGTTTTTGAATACAGCGACAGGTATAAGAAAGGAGAAATCGGCAGTCCTTATTCTATTAGGAATATTTATAAAATAGATGGAAAACTTCATGATGATTTACTGGGAGAAAACTCGGGTTTTAATGTGGAGACAGAGTTTAAAGCTTTCGTTGAGGCTTGTCATATACTTGGAATGCATGTGATGGTGGATTTTGTGTTTAGAACAGTAGCAAGAGACAGTGATATTATAGCTGAACACCCTGAATGGTTCTATTGGATTAATTTAAAATATAATGATACCTTTTGTGTTCCATTTGTTGAGAATGAAAAAGAACTCACTCCCATAACTGAAGAAGTTGTATCAAGCCTTTATACGTGCAGCGGAATAGATCAATACCTATCTCAGTTTACACATAATCCTAAGGATTTAGATAGTGGTAAGTGGGAGGTTATTGTAAAGAGACATATAGAATCGGGGGAAAATATTCTTAACTTAATTGAGCAAGAGTTTGGTATCACAACAGCCCCTGCATTTCCGCCGGTTATAAATGATCCTCAGCCTCCATGGCCGGATGTGACATATCTTAGATTTTATCTTGATTTACACAATACTGCAAAACAGTTTGTTAGTCACGAACAACCTCCGTTTGTTCTGCCGGATATTGCAAAGGCAAGTGTCTGTGGAGGAGAAATCTGCAATGCCGGACTATGGGATTACACAGCAAATGTTATACCATATTTTCAGAAGAACTTTGGGATAGATGGTGCGCGGATTGACATGGGGCATGCTCTTCCACCCCAGCTAAATAAAGATATCATTTCAAAGGCAAAGGAGATTAACCCGAATTTTATTTTCTGGTCTGAGGAATTTGATACCGGGAGATCATATGCTGCTAAAGACGATGGGTTCCATTTTATGACAGGATACCTGTGGTCAGCATTTAAGTATGTTGAAACAAACGGGTTTTATGAAATGATTACCAGCACCTTACTCGATTCTGTTTTACCTTTGACATCTGCTCTTGAGACACCTGATACGCCTAGGACTGCTTTCCGCTATAAGGAACCGGATAGTCTAAAGCTCATGATATTACTCAGCTGTTTTATACCTAACGCCATTCCGATGATAAATAACGGGATGGAAATAGTTGAAATACAACCAATGAATCTAGGTCTTGAAAATACCGAACAAGGGCGGTTGGTCCTTGATGAGGGAGATCCAATGCATGGTAAGCTGGCTTTTTTTGACAATTATCGGATGCATTGGACCAATCCTGACGGAAAGTGGATGCAGGAAATTTTAATAAATGCGGCAGATTTGAGGAAGCGGTTTGCAGACCTGATATGCAATAAGGATAATTTTCTTTACCAGAGTGCATTTCAAGGAGATAGTAAAACTATCGGTTTTTGTTATCTTGAAAAAAGTTCGGGGCAATGTTTTTTCATTGTAGTTAACAAGGATAATCATTCAGACGTAGAGGTAAACTTCAGCTTAATTTTACCTGAGCAAGTTGACAAATCAAAAGTAATAAATCTATTGTACAAGGATAACCAATTCAGCGAAACAACGTGGAGCTTCAAAAAAGTATTGTCATTACCTCCAAAGAATGTAATAATTGGTATTGTGGGTTAAGTATTCATAGACTTACAAATGGAGGTATTCCGGAGTTGAGAAAGACATATTTTAATGATGCCATTATAGGAAATTCTAAGATGTTGGGCTGCTTAACAAAATCAGGGGAATTAGTGAGATTATTTTGGCCTAACATTGACTTTTCCCAACATATTGAAGTTTTTCATGCTGGTTTTCTGACATCACTATCGGATAATAAGACATCCTGGCTCCACGATAATGCATGGGAACACAGCCAGAGGTACATAAAGGATACCAATATATTGGAAACAGTTTGTGAAAATGACAAAGTGGGTTTGAGAGTAATGCAGACCGACTTTATTCTTAGTAGTGAGGATATCCTGGTAAGAAACTATTCTATTAAAAATATCAGTCAGGAAGTCAATTCAGCCAGTCTGATTCTGTATTCAGATATGATAAGCAGCTTGAGCAGCATAAGGAGTACGGTATTTGACTTCGATGCCGATTCAGTTGTACATTACAGCCATGACAATTATATAGCAATGTCATCCAATATTGAGATTAATGGATTCCAGATTGGAAATGCCCGTGAGGCATCGGAAAAAGGCGAACTTTTGGGAATTGACGATATAAGCATGCAAGCTAATGCTGCTTTGCTTTGGAACCTTGGCGAATTTGCACCGGACCAAACCAAGGAAATTACGGTATACTTCTTTGCATCAAAGACTCTTAAAGAATGCCTGGCGGGGATTAAACGAATTAAAGAAGTTCCGGTTAGCAATTTGTTGAATGCCACAATAGAATATTGGAGACAGTTCTTGGATAATGCAGAAAAAATAAGTATAAAAAGCAAAGAAATAAGAAATCTTTATAATAGATCGGTTTTAACATTTGCTTTAACGAGCGACAAGCAGAGTGGAGGGCTTTTAGCCGGACCGGAACTGGATGAAGAATTCACCAGATGCGACAGATATGCGTACTGTTGGGGAAGGGATGCTGCCTTCATAACCAATGCATTAGATAAGTGCAAGCTGTATGATTCGTCTGAAAAGTTTTACTATTGGTGTTTTATGACCCAGTTAGACGATGGATCCTGGCAGCAGAGATATTATCTTGATGGAAATCTGGCACCTTGCTGGGGCCTTCAGATAGATGAAACAGGTTCTATACTTTGGGGAATATGGGAACATTTCCAGGCTGCAAAAAAAATAGAATTTCTGGAAGATGCATGGAAACATGTTATAAAAGCGGCAGGGTTTATGGTTAACTTTATTGATAAGGATACAGGTCTGCCGAAGCTGTCCTATAACATTTGGGAAGACCAATTGGGTGTGCATACATACTCGGCGGCTGCAGTATATGCAGGATTAAATGCGTCGGCGAAGATAGCAGAGACATTGGGCAAAGGTTTAACTCATGGGTATAAATGGTTGGAAGCAGCAAATAATATTAAAGAAGCCATTGGAAAGAATCTCTGGGATACTGAAATAGAAAGATTTTTAAGAAGTATAAGGGCGAGGATTAATCCTCAGGATACTTACAATTCAAGTGAGATAATAGAAATTGCAGTTAATAAAAAAGGGTATAAAATAAAGGCAGCATTAAAAGATAAAACGGTTGATTCAAGCCTTATAGGCGTTTCAATTCCATTTGAAGTATTTCCGGCAGAGCATGAATATGTCAAAAAAACTATTGATGCTATTGAAACGCAATTGACGTCACCTAAGACAGGTGGAATAAAAAGATACGAAAGTGACAGCTATGTAGGGGGCAATCCTTGGATTTTAACAACCCTTTGGCTGGCACTTTATCATATTAAAGCTGGTAACATTAAAAAAGCTAAAGAATATTTTTCATGGGCTGTAGACCACCGGACAGAATTAGACTTTTTGCCTGAACAAATAGATAAGGAAACTGGAAAGCCTGCATGGGTAGTACCTCTTACCTGGTCTCATGCAATGTTTATTTTAGTTTTATTCGGATTGATGGAGCAGGGTGAGGAATTCTAGTTATTAACAGTAAGGGAAAAGTATATCATGGCAAAAACTAAAACTTTATTTGTCTGCCAGGAATGCGGTTATGAGACCCCAAGATGGATGGGAAAGTGTCCATCCTGTAACAACTGGGGCTCCCTTGTAGAAGAGATACAGGAAAAAAGTGAAAAGAAGAAAGGTATCGCTGTAGTCGAGTCCAAGCCAATAAGGCTTGATGAGATTTCTTACACTGATGAAGAAAGATTTTCTACGGGCCTTGGTGAATTGGATAGAGTACTGGGCGGCGGAATAGTTAAGGGGTCGTTGATATTAGTTGGCGGAGATCCGGGGATTGGGAAGTCTACACTCATCCTACAAGTTTGTAATTCTATCAAACTAAACGGTGGAATATTATATGTTTCGGGAGAAGAGTCCATCAGACAGATAAAGATACGTGCCGATAGGTTAGGCATTAAAAGAGATAATTTGCTGCTAATTTCTGAGAACAATCTTGGAGTAATAGAGGCTCTGGTTGATAATCAAAAGCCGAAGTTATTAATTATTGATTCAATACAAACCGTTTACCAGGAGGAAATATCATCAGCTCCCGGCAGCGTCAGCCAGGTTAGGGAAGCAACGTCAAAGCTTATGCATATAGCTAAAAAAATGAATATAGCTACAGTTATAATAGGTCATGTAACCAAAGAAGGTGCTATAGCAGGACCCAGGGTTCTGGAACATATGGTTGATGCAGTACTTTATTTTGAAGGCGAAAGATACTTTTCGTACAGGATACTTAGGGCAATAAAGAACAGATTTGGTTCAACAAATGAAATAGGAATGTTTGAGATGAAAGACCAGGGTCTTGTAGAAATAGAAGACTTGTCTTCCATCCTTTTATCTGAAAGTCCTGGAGATACCCCAGGATCGGTTATTGTATCAAGCATCGAAGGTACCAGGCCTATTTTGGTTGAGATACAGGCACTGGTAAGTTCAACCCCATTTGGAATGCCGAGAAGGATGGCCAACGGATTGGATTATAACAGGATAATCCTGCTTACTGCAGTACTTGAAAAAAGACTGGGACTAAATTTACATAACCAGGACGTTTATGTAAACGTAGTTGGGGGACTCAAACTGGATGAACCGGCAGTTGATTTAGGTGTAATAGTGGCAATAGCATCCAGTTTCAAAAATTTAAAAACTAAACCACAAGCATTGATTATGGGTGAAGTAGGACTCACGGGAGAGGTTCGTGTTATTAGTAACATTGAAAAAAGATTAAACGAGGCCGAAAAATCCGGATTTAAATATTGCATTATTCCTGAAGGAAATGTTAAATTAATTAGTAAAGCAACTTCACTTAAAGTAATTGGAGTGAGTGATGTAAGGGAGGCACTCGAAATATGCCTGGAGTAAAAATGGTGATAAGGTAGGGGTAGGTATGGGCGAAGAGAAAGCTAGAGAAAACGAAATATTTGATATTATTAAAACAATGGCTCCCGGGACTCCTCTAAGGGATGGTCTCGAGTATATTCTGAAGGCAAGAACAGGAGCATTAATTGTGGTTGGTGATACTAATGAAGGTATGAACTTGGTGGATGGAGGTTTTTATATTAACAAAGAATATTCTCCTGCCCATATTTATGAACTGGCCAAGATGGATGGCGCAATTGTATTAAGCAAAGATATAAAAAGGATAATATATGCTAATGCCCAACTGGTACCTGATCATAAGATATTAACCGTAGAAACAGGCACAAGGCACAGGACAGCCGAAAGGGTTGCCAAGCAAACCGGAGAACTGGTTATTTGCATTTCGCAGCGGAGAGGCGTGATTACTCTTTATAAGGGTTCATATAGATACTTTTTAAGGGATACTGCTACCATACTTTCAAGGGCAAACCAAGCATTACAAACACTGGAGAAGTATAAAAGCGTATTGGACATAGCGCTTAATAACCTTAGTGTGAGTGAGTTTTATGATATTGTAACACTTGAGAATGTGGCAATTGTAGTACAAAGAACAGAAATGGTCATGAGGATAGTTGACGAGATTAAGAGGTATATCATTGAACTGGGTAATGAAGGCAGACTTGTTAGTATGCAGCTTGAAGAATTGGTAGGTAGTGCAGATAAGGAAGGGCTGTTACTTATAGAAGATTACATGTTTCCTGCTGACAATAGGGGTGCGGAGGATATTGTCAGACAAATAAAAAGTCTGTCTAATGAGGAACTCATGGATATAAACCTGATTTGCAAAGCGCTGGGATACCAAGGGGGATTAGCCACATCACTAGACCTTAACCTCACAGCAAAAGGATTAAGGATAATGAGTAAGCTGCCTAAACTACCTATGACAGTTATTAGAAATCTCGTGGATAAATTTATAAACCTCCAGGGTGTTTTAAAAGCTTCAATTGAAGAGTTGGATGATGTTGATGGAATTGGTGAAGTAAGAGCAAGATCAATCAAGGAGGGTTTAAGAAGGACTTTCGAAGTACTTAACATTGGAGCAAGAAGTGCAAAAGAAAGTGATTTGATAGTAGATTTCCCTGGTTACCTGGCTTCAAGAAGGCATTAAAAGTATTGTATGTCTATTCCATATATGCATTATTTTGACTCCCCTTCTATCTTCCCCTCACTTCGAAGGGAAGGAAAAGAAAGTCTTCGAAGAAATACTTTTACTCTCCCTTGATGTGAGGGAGAGATAGAGAGGGAGCTTAAAATGTAGTATATAAGTACATTTGAGTTTTTACAACTTATTTTCCAGAAATGTGTGTAATGAAAGGTTTGTAATAGGTTTGAAGAGCGAAAGCTCTTTTTTTGTTCTAAAATTGGACAACTGTTAATAAATTATATTGAAACAAAGAACAAAAGAGGTGATTTAATGAAAGTACGGGTTAAGGAAATTGTTGAAAGAGATGTACTAATTGTTTTGCCGGATAATATCAAGGCCTGTTTTGAGTCAATTTCAGGGCATTATTGGGATGAAGTTTTCGAAATAAGGTTAAGGGTTGGGCAATACCCTTTTTTGACCACACTAAACGGTGAACTGAGTTTAAGCGAGATAGAGGAAAGCAGTTCAAAGTTATCAATGGTTACACAGGATGATATATCCAAAACACTTGGCCTTATGAGTCAAAATTCCATTTATGCAGTGCAGGAAGAGATAAAATCGGGATTCATTACTTTAAAAGGTGGACATAGGGTAGGAATAACAGGCAAAGTAATATGTGATTCTAAACTAATACAAAACATCAGGCATTTTTCAAGTTTAAATATAAGAATTGCAAGACAAGTCATAGGAGCAGCAGATTATCTTTTAAATTATCTGTTAGCTAATGGTGAGTTTATAAATACTTTAATAATATCACCTCCAAGTTGCGGAAAGACCACTACCCTTAGAGATATTATACGTCAGACAAGCAATGGAATACCTGGATTAGGATTTAAGGGGAGGACTGTAGGGGTGGTGGACGAGAGATCAGAAATAGCGGCATGTTATAAAGGCATACCCCAAAACGACATAGGAATTCGGACTGATGTTCTTGACAGCTGCTTAAAAGCAGAAGGAATAATGATGATGGTAAGGTCAATGAGTCCCGGCATAATTGCAACTGACGAGATTGGTTCGGTTGAAGATGCAAAAGCTATCTTAACCGCATTGGGAGCAGGAATTGGGGTAGTATGCACAGCTCATGGCAACTGTATTGAGGACATCCTATTACGCCCGGGACTTAATGAACTCATAACAACAAAAACGTTTGGAAGAATAGTTGTACTTAGTAACTACAGAGGCCCAGGCACCATTAAAGAAGTATATGACGGATTAACCCTAAAGCCCATTCCTAAGATGGGGGTGATGGTATGGTAATCAAGCTGGTTGGGAGTGCTATGGTTATAACAGCTACTACAGTGCTGGGGATCGTGTTTGCGAGGTTTAAGACCGATCGGGTTAGACAGTTGAGATGTTTGATATCGGCACTTAACATATTTGAGACAGAGGTCAAATTTTCATTAAGTATGCTGCCGGATGCATTTATAAAAATTTCAAGGTCAATTGATGAGAAGGTCGGCGAAATTTTTTCCTATACAGCACAACAAATTTCTCAGTATAGAATAAGTGCCTCTGACGCTTGGACTACTGCATTAAATAGAGTAAAACCCAATTTGTGTATAGTCAAGGAAGATACTGAAATTCTGCTTTCACTGGGAAGTTCACTGGGTGAAATGGATGCAGAGAACCAGATTAAGAGTGTAAGGCTGGTAATAGAGCAATTAAAACATCAAGAATTAAAGGCAGAGGAAGATAGGGCCAAAGGGGAAAGGTTGTTTAGAAGTCTGGGTGTTTTATCCGGACTAGCAATTGTAATAATTCTTTTTTAAGGGTGGTTGCTATGGGAATAGATTTATTATTTAAGATAGCTGCAATTGGTATTCTGGTTTCAGTATTGAACCAGGTGCTAATAAGGTCAGGGAGAGAGGAACAGGCAATGCTGACCACTCTAGCCGGACTTATAGTGGTTCTAATGATGGTGATTAAAGAAATCAGCAGACTGTTCGATACGGTTAAATCAGTATTTAATCTCTAAGAAAGGTGTAATGAACAATGGATATATTCAAAGTAGTTGGAATTGGATTGATTGCTACGGCAACAGCTATTGTGTTAAAACCTCAAAAACCGGAGATATCGATGCAGATAGCAATATTAGCAGGTATAATAATATTCATTTTCATGCTTGCAAAACTGTCGTCAGTAATTGAGTTAATTAGTACCTTTGCTCACAAAGCAGGAATAGAAGCAACTTTTTTAAAGACAATAATCAAGATAACCGGAATAGCATATGTTACTGAATTTGCAGCAAGTATCTGCAGAGATTCAGGGGAATCAGCTTTAGCATCTAAACTTGAGTTTGCAGGAAAAGTGATAATAATTACTTTGGCAGTTCCTATATTTGGAGCATTAATGAACCTGTTAATGAAAATAATGCCATAAATTATGTGGAGGATTATATGCAAAAGAAGATTAATAAAATGATAATGGTTTTTATCTTGATTCTTATGCCGGCGGGATATGTGTCGGCTGAAAAGGGCTTAAATGAAGAACAGATTGATGCACTTAACCTGACAAAGATTGTTGAAAGCTTTAATAATAATGGTGAGCAGATAATACCTGATTTTGACGCTAATAAACTAATAGAGGAAATTGCCAAGGGAAACTTAAGTTTTGATTCTAAAGGAATAATTGATAAAGCTATTGCATATTTCATGAAAGAAATAAATTCAAACATCATTGTAATTATCAAGGTGATAATAGTCGGAATACTTTGTGCAATACTGAAGAATTTGCAGGAAAATTTTGAAGGAAGTACTAGTGAGATTGCTTTTTACGCGTGTTACCTTCTGATGGTATCATTTATAATTATAGGCTTTAAAGATGCAATCCAAATTGGACAGAAAGCCATATCAGATATGGTTGTTTTTATGCAGGCGCTGATACCGGTTCTCATAACCCTATTGGCTTCTTCAGGTAATGTGGCATCCTCAACTGCACTTTATCCGGTAATTATATTTGTGATAGAAGTTGCGAGCTCTATATTAGGAACAGTAATGATACCTGTCGTATTTATTGTAGCAGTTTTATCAATTGTTAGTAACATATCTGAGAAAGTACAGTTATCTAAGCTGGCAGGATTGATAAAGACAGTAAGTATATGGGTAATGGGTATCATCCTGACAGCTTTTGTTGCAGTAGTAACCATTGAAGCAAACTTGGCAGCAACAATTGATGGAGTAACCGGAAAAACTGTGAAGTTTGCTTTCTCAAAGTCAATACCTATAGTAGGGCAGGTCTTATCGGATGCTGTAGAAACAGTATTGGGGTGCTCTTTAGTAATAAAGAACTCTGTTGGTATTGTTGGTACAATTTTGATTCTCAGCATAGTACTTGTGCCACTAATTAAAATACTCGCAATAACGGTGATATATAAGTTATCTGCTGCATTGGTTGAACCAATTGCAGATTCCAGAATGGTCAGATGTCTAAATGACATAGGTGGGACATTAACTTTACTGTTTTCAATAGTAGTTTCGGTAAGTTTTATGTTCATTGTAGCTATAACAGCATTAATCAGAACCGGAAATATCGCAACAATGATAAGGTGAACAGGGGGGAGGAAAAGTGCTTGAATCGCTCAAAGACTGGGTCTCTAACATTATTGCAATTATCTTTTTCATTACTCTTATTGAAATATTGATTCCGGATGGGAAGATAAAAAAGTATATAGGTTTAATAACGGGAGTATTAGTTATTATAACAATAGCGACACCGATGGTAAAGGCCCTGGGAGGAGAGATTAAGTTTGAGATACCGGAGATCAGTAGTACTGACTCTATAAGTAAGAGAGGAATCGAAATACAAAGTAAAAACCTGAGTGAATTACAATCAAAACAGATAATGAGAGTATATAAAGATAAGATGGAAAAAAGCATTAAAGAGCAATTAATGGATTTAAAGGATGTAGAATGCAGGGAAGTAATATGCCACCTGTATGAAGATAATAAGGAGAAGTTAGGAGAGATTAAAAAAATAGAGGTGTTTTTAGTAAAGAAACTTCAAAAAGAACAGATAAAAGGAATAAAACCCGTTCAGATAAATATAAACATAAAGAAGGCTATTAATGACAAAGAAACATTTCAAGTGCCGGAATCTATTAAAAATGAAGTTATACGGAAGATAAATGCAGTATATAAAGTGGACTCAAAAAATATTAAGATTGCTTATTCTAGTAAATAAGGGGGATGCAAATGATTAAAAATTCTATAGATAAACTTATGGCAAAGATAAGCAGTTACACAAAATTAAATAATAAAAAAAGTTTAGAATACTTAGTCTTAATAACTGTTCTAGGTATAATAATTTTATTGACTGCAAATGGCTTGTGGGGAAGAGAAAAGAAAGAGATACCAAAAGTCTTAGATGCTCCCGTACAAGGTATAAATCAAGAAACAGACCAACCTAACTATGGGCTCGAGCAGAGAGTAGCAAAGATTCTCTCAGAGATACAAGGAGTGGGAAGGGTTTCGGTCTTAATTACTTATGCGTCAGGACCGGAAGTTGTACCTGCCAGAGATTCAAAATACACCCACTCAGATACTAATGAGAAAGATTCAGGGGGAGGTGAAAGGTCAGTTTTACAAAAAGACCAGGATGACAAATTAATTCTAGTCGAAGAACAAAGCGGAGCAAAGAAACCACTGATATTAAAGCAATTAGCTCCCAGGGTAATGGGAGCGGTTGTTGTAGCAGATGGAGCAAATGATATTACTGTAAAAACAAGTATTGTAAGGGCGGTAGAATCAGCTGCAGGAGTACCTGGACATAGGGTACAGGTATTTAAAAGGCAATGAACAATGGACAATGAACAATGGAAAATAATTGTAAATTGTAAATTAATTAAGGAGGGAATATAAATGACCGTTATTAAGAGAAATCAATTAATAGTATTGACTTTGGCTATAATGATAATAGCTGCCGGATATTTAAATTTTACTTATCAAGGCTCAACAGATCCATATGCGCAAGAACTCACGGGCAGTGTAGGTGACAGGTTGGGGGAAGCGACCCTGGTAGAGCAGGGCGATGACAGCATACAAGTAGGTTACGCTGAACCGGTAAGCAATAATTTAAATAGCCCAATAACAGATAAAAAAGACAGCAATGCGGTGCCAAACCAGAATAACATTGTAACGCAATCAAGTAGTATGGAACAGTTCTTCTCGGAAACAAGGTTAGAAAAGGAGAGGACCAGAGATCAGGAGATATCTTTACATGAACAAGTACTCTCGAACAGTGGCGCATCCAAAGATGCCCATGAAAAAGCCCAGGCTCAGTTGACAACTATTTCACAAAAGTGGGAAAAAGAAATGATTATTGAGAGATTAATTAAGTCTAAAGGATTTAAAGACGCAGTTGTATTCATTAATGAAGGTAGTATTAATGTAGTAGTTTTAAGCGGTGGCAACTTGACGTCTGCACAGGCTGCACAGATTCAAGATATAGTAATGAGGGAAGCAAAGGTATCTGCAGAAAATATAAAAATAGTAACAAAATGATAAATCCAAACTATTAGACGGTACATTTGGGTACCGTTTTTTTATATGGGTAAAAGCAATTAATAAAAGCTTTTGACATGGTTGGAGAAAATATGTAAAATGAATTAGTCAAATAAAATTATATAGTACGGGGGTTGTAACAAGCAATGAACGCAACTGGAATATGTATAGGTGCATCAACAATAACAAGAATTGACGTATTGCGTAAAGAAAACCAAGTAGAAATTTTAAACGTTACTTCAAAAACACATGAGGGGAATATAAGAAAAACATTTGAAAGTTTAATAACTAATGATGATCTAAAGTCAATGGATAGCATTGCAATAACAGGCAGGAAATTCAAAAGCCTGATAAAACTCTCTTCTATTTCTGAACCGGAGGCAGTTGAATATGCATATTCATTTTTAAAGGACAGATATGGAGAAACAGATTACATATCCTGTGCGGGTGGAGAGACATATACTACATACCAGTTAGACCGCAGTGATAAAGTTATAAACATACTTACAGGGAATAAATGTGCTTCAGGTACGGGAGAATTTTTCCTTCAGCAGATTAAAAGGATGGGTATAGCACTGGAGGACGCTGTAGAAGTAAAAAACGTTGACAAACCTTATGAAGTGGCAGGCAGGTGTTCGGTATTCTGTAAAAGTGATTGTACGCATGCACTTAATAAGGGACAGCCAAAAGAAAACATTATTGTTGGTTTATGCGATATGATGGCTCTAAGAATAATTGAGCATTTGGGTGAAAATGCTACAAAAAGAGTTTGGCTCACTGGAGGCTGCAGTAAGAATAAGGTTATGGTGGAATGCCTGAAAAAACATATACCTAACCTTAAAATCCCCAAAGAAGCTGCATATTTTGAAACTCTCGGCTGCGCATTATGGGCTCTAGATAACAAAACTATTGAGGCTCATGATTTAGATTCAGTATTCCTGGATGAAGAAAAATCATTTGCAACCCTGCCGGATCTTGTTACGGCTTGCTCAAGGGTTACTTTTAAAGATATCAAAAAGACCAAAGCCAGGAACGGAGATAGATGCATACTGGGTTTAGACGTTGGTTCGACAACCACGAAAGCAGTATTACTAAGAGAGCAAGACAATGCGATACTGGCATCAGTTTACATAAAAACTTTGGGAGATCCAATTAAGGCTGCTAAATTCTGTTATATGTCAATGAAAAATGAGCTGAGCTGTAAGATTAATATAATAGGACTCGGAGTGACTGGCTCGGGAAGACAGATTGCAGGTCTTCATGCACTAACTGATAGCGTTTACAATGAGATAAGCGCTCATGCTGCAGCTGCTGTCTATTTTGACCCTGAAGTTGATACTATATTTGAAATTGGGGGACAGGATGCAAAGTATACTCACATAATTAATGGAGTACCGTGCGATTATGCCATGAATGAGGCATGTTCGGCAGGAACAGGATCATTCCTCGAAGAGAGCGCTGCCGAGTACCTAAATATAGACGTTCATTTGATAGAGGGTATAGCTATGGAAGCATTAATCCCGCCGGACTTTAATGACCAGTGTGCTGCTTTCATAGGAAGCGATATAAAGACTGCCATGCAGGAGAATATTGAGATGAAGGATATTGTAGCTGGATTGGTCTATTCAATTTGCAAGAACTATCTCAATAGGGTTAAAGGTAACAGGTATGTGGGGCAAAAGATATTCATGCAGGGCGGGGTATGCTATAACAAGGCTGTTCCGGTTGCTATGGCATCTCTTTTGAAAAGGGATATTATAGTACCGCCGGAGCCTGGCCTTATGGGTTCATTTGGAGTAGCTCTCATGGTAAAGGAGAAAATGCAGGCCGGTATTATAAAAGAGAAGAAATTTGATTTGGAACAGTTGATAAAGAGAGAAGTAAAATATGATAAACCTTTTGTATGTGCAGGCGGCAATATAAAGTGCGATAGAAAGTGTGAAATATCAATTATAAATATAGAAAACAAGAAATATCCGTTTGGAGGCGTCTGCGGCAAGTATACCACAATCAAATCCAATGAAAAGGAGACGCTCAACAATAATTTATTGAAGTTGAGAGAAGAAATGGTTTATGGTGAGTTTAGCTATAATCTTAACCCAAACAACAAGGGTGGCAAGAAGATAGGAATAAATAAATCACTTCTGGTAAATACACTCTTTCCCCTGTACTATAATTTCTTTAACAAGCTGGGGTTGGAAGTGGTTTTACCCGATAAGATTAACTCAAAGGAAAAGGCTACAGTAAAGAAGGATTCAGCATTTTGTTACCCTGTAAATCTTGCGCATGAATATTTCAGGGAACTGACTAGGATGGATTTGGATTATATATTTCTTCCTCATGTTAAAGGTATGTATGTTGAAAACGGCATACCAATAAGCTTGACATGTCCGCTTGTTCAGGGAGAAAGCTATTATTTGAAAACTACTTTTGGTCTTGTCAATTCAAATAAGGTTATAGCTCCGGTACTGGACTTTGCTGAGGGGTATGACAAGGTTCAGGATAATTTTGTTGATATAGGAAAGAATCTTGGGTTTGATAAACAAAAATCTATTAAAGCATATAAGTATGCTGCCCAAGTGCAGATATCGTTTGTTAATAGGTGCAAGGAAATAGGTAAAAAGTTTTTAGAAGACTTGGAGAAGAGTGGTGAAAAAGCTATTGTCCTATTTGGCAGGCCATATAACGCCCTGGTTAAGGACGGAAATATGGGTATACCTGAGAAATTTGCCTCCAAGGGATACAAGATTATATCATATGATTTCCTGCCTCTTGAAGATGAAGAGCCTCAGCAAAAGATGTACTGGTCAATGGGACAGATGATACTGAAGTCAGCTAAATTAGTAAGCAAGCATCCTCAGCTTTACGGAACTTTTGTAACCAACTTCAGCTGTGGTCCCGACTCATTTGTTATAACCTATTTCAGAGACATTATGGGTAATAAACCTTCATTGACGCTTGAGTTGGATAGTCATACTGCCGATGCAGGTATTGACACCCGTATTGATGCATTCATAGACGTGATGAAAAACTACGAGACTGGGGAAATAGAAAAGGTGCATAATATTGTGGATGTAAAAACAATGTTTGATGAGAAAAAGAAAAAGATTAAAATACTGTCTGGTGAATATGTTGCGCTGACTGACCCAAGAGTCAAGGTTTTAATACCTTCTATGGGACACATAGGTTCAAGGTGTATGGCGTCAGCCTTTAAATACGTAGGAATTGATGCTGCAGCATTAGATGCTCCTACAGATCCGGAGCTTCAGCTTGGAAGGGCAAATTCAACCTGTAAGGAGTGCCTGCCTCTAATTCTAACAGTCGGAAGCTTACTGAACTATTTGAATAAAAACAAGGAGGACCGGATACTTGTATACTTTATGCCCGAAGCGCCTGATCCTTGTAGATTCGGACAATACCATGTATATACAGAAAACCTGATGAAAAAGATGGGCATAAAAAATGTTGCTCTCCTTACCCTTTCATCCGGTAACAGCTATGGAGGATTGAGCATTAAATATAAGTTAAGAGCTTGGGAAGGAGTAGTAATTTCCGATGTATTTGAGGACATATACAGTGCACTTTTAGCTCTTGCTGTTGATAGAAATGAAGCATTGAAAGTATTTGACAGGGTGGTTGACCAGGTAATTGAGAGCGTGGCAGCAGAGAGTTGGAATAAGTTAAAAGAAAAGCTGAATGAGGCTGCTGCAGAGTTATCAAAAATTCCGTTAAAGCAGTCGGTACATAGAGCAAAGAAGGTTGCTCTTGTAGGTGAAATATATGTCAGAAGAGATGGATTTTCACGTCAATACCTGGTTGAGAAGCTGGCTTCAAAGGGAATAATAACCAAGGTAGCTTCAGTAACCGAGTGGATATATTATTGCGATTATCTTGTCAGAAATAATCTTTCGGAAGATGCTGATCTTAAGGATAAAATGAATGTTTTTGTAGAAAGTATAGTTAGAGTAAAATTTGAGAGAGAAGTTAAGCATATCATGGCAAAGTCTAATCTGGTTGAGTATCATCCAATAGATGTGGACGAAGTAATAAGGAATGCAAAGGAACTTATATCTCCTCATCTGTCAGGCGAGGCTATACTGACGGTTGGAACTGCGGTTACTGAAGTTGTGGATCATGTTGACGGCGTTATATCAATTGGGCCTTTTGGATGTATGCCTTCCAGGGTAGCCGAAGCGGTAATGAATGAAAAACTAAGTACACATAAAGCTAAGGTGGCTTCTCATGACTGGGTTAAAGAGGTACTGAACAGGTACCCCAATCTGCCTTTTCTAAGCATAGAGAGTGATGGAAGTGCATTCCCTCAAGTAATTGATATCAAATTAGAGGCGTTTGCACTGCAGGTTCAGAGGATTAACCGTTTAGTTGCGGAGTTGAAGGAGAAGAGTTTAGCTGAGGGTTGAAACCCGCGGCGATATTAGAGGTGAGTTTAATGCCTAAACAGCGCATAGACATCCTACTAGTTGAAAAAGGGCTGGCTGTAAGCCGTGAGCGGGCCCAAGCTGAAATCATGGCGGGGAATGTTTTTGCAAACGGCCAGCGGGTTGATAAGGCAGGAGATAAATTTGATATTGTAGCCAATATTGAGATTAGGGGAGAGGCCATACCTTATGTAAGCAGGGGAGGGCTTAAACTGGAAAAAGCCCTTGGCTCTTTTGGCATTTGCCTTAAAGGTAAGGTTTGTATTGATGTAGGGGCATCAACCGGCGGTTTTACAGATTGCATGTTGAAAAATGGAGCTGTAAAAGTATTTGCAATAGATGTGGGCTATGGACAGCTGGCATGGAATCTAAGACAGGACCCGAGAGTAGTTTGTCTGGACAGAACCAACATCAGGTATGTAGAGTCTCAACAAATAGGAGAGCTAGTAGATTTTGTAACTATTGATGTTTCTTTTATATCATTGACCAAAGTATTACCTGTAGTAAAAAGACTGCTAAAAGATGATGGTGAGATTATTTGCCTGATCAAACCTCAATTTGAAGCAGGCAGGGAGAAGGTAGGCAAGAAAGGTGTAGTAAGGGATAAGGAAGTTCACAAGGAGGTTGTGGAGAGGATTGTTAGCTGGACTTTTAGTCAAGGGTTAGGAGTAAAAGGGCTTGGCTTTTCTCCCATAAAAGGGCCGGAGGGAAATATAGAATACTTGTTGTATATATCAAAAGAAGAAGCAGAAGGACAGCAGATAAATATTAATGAATTGATTGAAGCTTCTCATGGGGAATTGGCGTGAAATATGAATAAAAATTTCATCCATACAGAAAATAAGACTAAATAAATTTTTCAGGAGATGATGTGGATGGAAATGACAGAATATGATTGCTTGATGAGGGCATGGCAAAATTCTCAGGAACTGGTAAGGGATTTTGAAATGTATTCAAAAAGGATTGAAGACTCTGAACTCAAAGGCATTTTTAAAAAGTTTGCTGAAGAGGAAGGCCACCATGCAGACAAATTCAGGGAACTGATAAATAAATATGATAAACAGTAGGGGCAACTCATGAATTGCCCCTACGTTTTTTGGTCGATTGTGATATCAATCAATACCTCATTTTGCTGTTCAGATGATATGGATAATATCTTTTGCGAGCGCGCTGAATATGGAGAAACTCCCGGACTTATGGCCGGCGAAATATTATCCGCATTTTTTTCAATATCTTTTTTAGTCCGCATGTTTAGTATACCTCTTTATTTCAAATAAGCTACACTAAAATTATTCTCATTACTTCATCAATCTAAACATATTTTTGCAAATAAGTTTTCAGGACAAAACGGGTTTATATTCCACTCAAACTATTGAAAAAAAATTCCTATAATAATATAATAAAAGATGTGTAAAACTGCAATTTTGAAATATACTAGAAATTGTTCTGGGGTTATTGGAAAGAATAATTTTATTGAGGAGAGTCATTAGTAATGGATAAAATCTATGTTATAGGTCATAAAAACCCTGACACCGATTCTATTTGTTCATCAATTGCATACTGTAACTTCAAAAAACTTATGGGTATAGAAAATTGTGTTTCAGCCCGCCTCGGAAAAATAAACAAAGAAACAGAATTTGTTATCAATTATTTTAATCTACCAGTCCCGCAGTTGATTGAATCGGTTAAGACCCAGGTATCTGATATTGAGTATGATAAACTGAATATGCTCTATCCTCATGCAACAATCAAGCAGGTATGGGAGACAATAAAATCAACTCAAACGAAACTTCTTCCCATAATTGAAAGCCCGGAAGAAAGAAAAATGGTAGGAGTAGTATCTCTCGGCGACGTAACAAGATTTAATATGGAAACTTTTGATGAGAATGCCCTTTCCAAGTATAATACAGCCTTTTTTAACATATCTGAAGTATTAACAGCTGAGGTTATATCAGGAAATGACCAAATCTTTGACACCATGAACGGGGCTATTGTTACCTGTACAAGTACTGACGTAATCAGCAGTATTAAAAAAAATGCCATAGTAATATCAGGGGACGGAATTGATTTTGAGTCTCTATTTAAGGCTAATGTAAAGTGCATAGTCTTAACCAATGGGCTTAAGATTACGCCACCTAAGCATTTTAAAGGAATTCTTTTATCCAGTCCTCATTCGATATTTAATATCATAAAAATTATCAGCCTCGCTGTACCGGTAGGGGAAATAATGAAAACCAAAGATATTGTGTACTTTAACGAAAGTGACTTTATTGATGATATTAGAGACATAATGGTGAAGTGGAGATTCAGAAATTTCCCGATACTTGACGCCGGTAATAATGTTTTAGGAACCTTGTCAAGAAGACATTTACTTAATGTTAAAAACAAAAATGTGATTTTAGTTGACCATAATGAAAAGTCACAATCTGTACATGGATTGGAACAGGCTCATGTACTTGAGATAATCGACCATCATAGGGTTGGAGATATACAAACCAACTATCCCATATACTTTAGAAATGAACCGGTTGGAAGTACGGCTACAATTATTGGTACTATGTATCTTGAGAATGATTTGCTTCCGGATAAGAGAACAGCAGGATTGTTATTATCCGCAATAATTTCTGATACTCTTCTTTTTAAATCCCCAACATGTACACAGGTGGATAAGTCAATGGCACAGAAGCTTTCAGCTGTTGCTGAACTGGATATTGAAGAGTATGGCAAGCATGTACTGCATGCAGGTGTTCACTTGCAGGATAAATCTCCTGAAGAACTCTTGTATACCGATTTTAAGGAATTCAGCTTTAATAAATACCGCTTTGCCGTGTCTCAAATAAATACAGCTAATATGGGTGAACTGTCTAAAATAAGAGGAGATATCCTGGAGTTTATAAGAAAGGTCTGTAAAGAAAAGGGCTACAACATTACAGCTATTATGATTACCGATATCCTGAATGGAGGATCAGAAATTCTCTATGCCGGAGATGCGGTTGATATTATAAAGGACTTGTTTAATTCGGCTTCAGAAGAATCAACGGGTTATTTGCCTGGAATAATTTCCAGGAAAAAGCAGGTTATACCTCAGATACTCAATAAACTATCGTACTATTAATTAGAATCCTTTTCCCAGCACTTCCTTAGTTTCAGATATTGATATAAATGCATTTTTGTCTATCTTTAAGGCTATATCCTTAACTTTACTCAACTCGAATCTGGTTATTACGCACAGGACAACCTTTTTTTCCTTATGGAGGAAACCTCCCTCAGCGTTAAGGTAAGTCACCCCTCTATGCATCAATTTAAGTATGTTTTCCGCTATACTTTCATACTGGTCTGAAATAATCAATACTGTAGTTTTTGTATTTACACCTTCCTGAACCTTGTCGGTGAACTTTGATGCAAAATACATGCTTACAAGTGTATACATAATAATCTCCGGCCTGAAGAAAAACAGAGACAAAATCATAGTTGCAATATTACTATAAAAAAGGAAGTTCCCTATATCTATGCCATATCTTTTTTTCACCATTACCCCTATAATATCTGTCCCTCCAAGAGTTCCTCCGCACTTAAAAACAATCCCTCCGCCAATACCAATTATAGTGCCGGCAAAGATGGCGGCAAGAAGAGTATTATTTGTAAAAGTGGGAAACTGATATGTTCTAAGGAAAAATATAAAACTTGACATCATGGTTATACCTGCAACACTATACATTGCAAAGGTCTTACCAACATGCTTTGCACCCAGGGCAACTATTGGGATATTAAATATATATAGAAGTATCGATATGGGAATATCGGTTTTATAAAAAATTATCAGGGATATACCCGAGATACCGCCACTAAGAAAATGATGAGGTACCATAAACATGCTTATAGATATTGCAACGAGAAGGGCGCCCACAGAGATTCCAAGTAGATTATAAGTAACTTTTTTCATAAACTGCTCCTTAAAAATCATAAGTATACCTCTATATTTTAAAACAATATAAACCATATATTAATATAATTTACGTTAATTTTATTTTAAAACCTTATTTCAGAAGTGACCTTGATTAAAGAAGTAAATTAATGTATCATAATTAAGGAACGAAGAAAATAATAAATTCCCATTTTTTAAGCTGCTATTTTCCGCCAATACTGCGTTGCCGTCAGTTGCAATAAACCAATTATTACTCCTTCCTCCGCCTTGTCTTGCCGAAAAATATCTCACTTAAAAATCGGGTTTTATTATTTCATCGTTCCTAAGCAAATAGAAGTATATGGTAACATTTTTATATATGATGTTGGGAGGGATATAAGATGCCATGCAGCTGCAGTGTAATCATAAATGCTATGGAAGAACTAGCACCTGCCAGATTAACTCAGAATTGGGATAATACTGGTCTTCTTCTGGGAGACTCCGGTCAACATGTCAGCAAAGTATTGGTTGCGCTGGATATTACACCGGAAGTTGTAGAAGAAGCTGTAACACGGAGTACAGAACTAATAATAACTCATCATCCGGTAATATTTCAGCCGTTAAGAAACATAAGAAAGGACAAGCCTGTAGGACAAATGTTGTTTAAGCTTATTCAGAATAATATTTCTGTATATTCAGCCCATACAAATTTGGATATGGCAAGAGGAGGAGTAAATGACACTTTGGCCTCAATATTAAAATTAGAGAATGTACAGATTTTGCAGCCTTTGGAATCTGAAAATACATATGGTTTTGCAAGGATAGGTAAGTTGAGTGAGACTACTGAATTAGCTGTGTTTGCAGAAACACTAAAGAGTTTATTAGGTTCCAAGCATGTAAGAATGGTTGGTGATGCAAAGAAAAAAATAAATAGCGTTGTAGTCTCTTCAGGTTCTTATAATAGTATTACAAATATAGCAAGAGAAAAGTGCGCCGATGTAATAGTGACAGGAGACTTGAAGTACCATGATGCAAGAGATATTTTGGATTGTGGACTCAGTGCTGTTGATGCCGGCCATTTTTCAACTGAAAATATTATAGTACCGGTTATTATAAAACATATTTTCTCTAAACTAAATAACATGGATATTAAAGTAATTAAATCCGAAAAGTCTCAAGACATTTTTACGGTAATTTAGGAAATGATAATTGCCAGGGGTGGTGATTAATATGAAGACCAGATTGGTATTTGTTAGACATGGAGAAGCAGAAGGAAATATAAAGAGAATATTTCACGGTTGGACAGATTCGGAATTAACAGATAAAGGTTATCATCAAGCAGAGAGAGTAGCAATAAGATTAAAAGATGAAAATATAGATCTAATTTACTCCAGCCCACTAAAAAGAGCATATGAAACTGCAAGACTTATCGCAAGACAGCAAAATATTCAAGAAATAATTACCTTAGAAGGCTTGAAAGAGATCCATGGCGGAAAGTGGGAAAATGAGAAATGGGATGAATTACCTGTCAAGTGGCCGGATGATTATAATACGTGGGAGACAAGTCCTCACCTTCATTGCATGCCTATGGGAGAAAGCATGAAAGAAGCCTTCGAAAGAATTGTGGATACTATCCAGGATATTGTTAAGCAAAATGAAGGCAAGAATATTTGCATTGTTACACATGGTACAGTGTTGAGAACATTAATCTGCTTCTTTTACGGTAAACCTTTTGAGGATTTAGTTACAATATCATGGCATGACAATACTTCAGTGACAATTGTAGAATTTGATAATAAAGGCTTCGAAGTGTTTGCGGAAGGAGATAATAGCCATTTGGGAGAAGAGTTAAGTACTTTTGCAACCCAGGACTGGTGGAAAAAAGAACAAAGAGGTTAAGAGCTTATCCGTGAATAAGGG
>DHFP01000229.1 GCA_002402315.1 Clostridiales bacterium UBA4821 | reverse complement strand
ATACAATTAATTTACCGTCTGGTGCTGTGAAGGACGCAAGCGGCAACAACTGCGCTGCATACAGCCTTACTTATAGAACATCTCAGAATGACCCGGATGATGATACTCCACCGGCTATCAGTATACCTCTGAATACACCTTACTATGAAGGTGACACTTATGTTGTTAATGTTATTGTACAGGACTTTGAGTCCGGCGTTGCTTCAACCAATATTTACTTTGATACCAACACTGTAACCGTGGGACAGTCCATTACACTTACTTCAGGTTCTCATACCATCAGGGTTACAGCAAGTGATAATGCAGGTAATCAGTCTCAAAAGACGGCTACTTTCGAGGCTAGTCCCAGAGATTCATCAAGGCCATACGTTGTATCTACAAATCCTNNGTAACCTTTACCTTTAACGAAAACATACTTCAGGGAAATAGCTTCAATAGCATCAGCATTTCCGGGTCCGGTGCAAGCATTGGCTCAAAAAGTATTACCAATAATACATTGACTATTAATACAACAACCCCGAATAATGATACTCAATATACTATTGTATTACCTGAGGGTGCGGTTAAAGATTCTACAGGCAACCAAAATGCATCATATACGCTGACATTTAGAACAGTTACTGCTTCTGACACAACTGCTCCATACATTATAAGTACAGTACCATCGAATAATGCATCCGGCATACAGTTGAACTCTACCGTATCATTCATTTTTAATGAGAACATACTTCAGGGAAGTAATTTTAATAGCATTACAATTACGGGAAGCGGTTCAAGTCTGGGAACTAAGACAGTAACCGGCAATACGCTTACCATTGTTACCAATACACCAAACTACAATACACAGTATACAATTAATTTACCGTCTGGTGCGGTGAAGGATTCAAGCAGTAACAACTGCAGTACATATAGTCTTACCTTTAGAACTGCAACTTCGCCAGATACAATATATCCTTATGTCGTCAGTACATCACCGGAAAATGGAGAAACAGATGTATCAAAAAATAAAACCGTAACCTTTACATTTAATGAAAATATTTTACAAGGAGATTACTATAATAACATAACCATCTCCGGCAACGGTTCAAGTTTGGGTAGTAAAAGCATCAGCAGCCGCACATTGACTATAAAGACAAATACTCCTTACTACAAAATTCAATACACAATTTATATACCTCAAGGAGCAGTAAAAGATTCACAAGGTAACCCGAATATACCGTATACCCTGACGTTTAAAACACGTTCCTCATCAGGAGGATCTGACGATTATACTCCACCTGCTTTGGATGTCAGTCCATCATCAGGCACTATACCACCGAATACAAGCATAATTCAAATTTCGGCTAGTGACTCAAGCGGTATTTACAAAATCGGTTATCAGTGGGATAATTCGTCAACCCAAGTTGCTTACTCGAATTCTGTTACTGTTACTTCACCGAATTCATCCGGAACACATACACTGAAAGTATATGCAGAGGATAATTCATCAAACCGTAACAGCACCGGCTGGAAGTCATATACATACCTGGTTAGCGGTACTATCGTTATACCTGATTACCCCGGAGGACCCGGTGATGATGGGACTATTAACTCAAATGTTAAGACTCTTAGGGTTGAAATAAAAAATTCCAATGATAGAATCAAATATGCTGTAGATGAAGAAATACTCTATTACATTGACTACTATAACGGAACAAGAACACAATTAAGTAATGTTGAGGCTGTATTCAATATTCCTGACGGATTTACAGTAACAGACTCATACCAGGGTACTGTCCAGAATAATACTGTAGTTTGGCAGCTGGGAATCTTGCAGCCCCTGCAATCCGGAAGACTGCTTGTTAAAGCTAAATGCACAGCTTCAAACATTTCGGAGAGAATTGTAGTTCTGACTGCAGAAATTAAACAAAATTATACTGTTAAAGATAAATCCTTCTTGCAGAATATGATATTCACATTAAATGCAAGCGGATATCACGAAAAATACATTGTAGGATACCCTGACGGCAGTTTCCGTCCGGAAAAAGGAATGACCAGGGCTGAATTTGCAGCAATGCTTGTAAGAATATACGATATACCTACACCAAACAATGCTTATCCATATATAAACTCTTTTAAGGACATCAATGCAAAGAAGAGCCATTGGGCATATGATGCAATACTAGCGTGCACAAAAGAGGGGTTATTCGGCGGATACCCGGACGGCACCTTCAGACCTAATAATATTGTTACCAGAGCCGAGTTCTCTGCAGTACTGGCCAGAAAATTGAATGTAAACGGTATTCAGCCTATATGGATTCATGCAGATGACTTGAAAGGCCATTGGGCTATGAGCGAAATGGAACAGCTTATGCGCCTGAATATCATGGCTGGGTATCCTGATGGTACAGTTAAACCTGACAAGACGATTTCGCGAGCTGAAGCAGTAACACTGCTCAATAGGATTACATTCAGAGGACAGCTTATTACTTCCGGTTCAACATTCTGGGATGTACGTTCAAATCACTGGGCAAAAGCACAAATTGAAGAAGCTGCAAGAAGTCATCACTATAGGAGAACCTCTGTTGGTGACGAGGAAATACAATACTAACAAATAACAAAAAATAAGGGATGCGATTAAGCATCCCTTATTTTTTGTTAACTACATTTCTTCGGTTTTATAGTATTCTTCATCAGACCTTATATTTAGCCGGCTTTTCTTTCCGGTCTTGTGATACTTGACTGAATCTACAGTTGTATCAAGTGTCATCCACTGCTTCTTTTCCGCATCGTATACTTCATTCCATGCATGGTATCCGACTATGTTTGTTGAATAGCCTTTGGCTACCCTTGCTTCAACCCCTGATGCCCTGCAAAGAGCTGCAAATAATGTTGAATAATCATAGCAGACACCTTTTTGGGTTTCCAATGTTACCACTGAACCATACTTGTCACTAAAATCTTTCATTAAAATATGATTGTATTTTTGATAGTCATAGGTAATGTTTTCAACTATCCAGGAATAGATTGCCTCTACCTTTTCGCTGCTCGTTTTCTTGCCCTGGGTCAGCTTCTTGCTTAGTTCAACAATTTCTTCATTCTCACTGTCGATATCCTTACTCTCACCTTCTACAACCTGTTCTGCTTTAACATTATTAACAGTTAAGTATGGGCCGTAGGAATATGTATTTCCACTTACCTGAATCATTACAAATATGTTATATGATCCAGCGCCATCAACCAGAGTAATGGTCTCATTTATTTCCTCTCTATTTGCTACGTCATAAAACCTTCCAGCATTATTATCTTTTCTTATCCATATCTTCAGCTTTTTTCCTGATTCATTTGTCCCTGTAAGTGTAAATTGGCCTTCTACCACGTCAGCAGCCGTACTTACTGTTATTCCGTCAAAGCTGCTCGTTTGCGGGTTACCTTTTGCATAAACGACTGGTACCATCGTCATAACCAGGAGTATCATCATAACTGTCAATGTGGTAATTCTCAGTCCCTTACACATAAAAATTTCTCCTTTCGGTAACCGGACAACCATAGCTTTTCAGCCTTAGGCTCCAAGTTTTGCGCCCATGCCTTTCGACATGTTTGCCGTTTTTCGTTGAAGAACTCTGAAGTAAGTTCTATTTACTTTTCTAATTATATTTTATATCAAATTAAATCCTTTTACAATAGTATTTTAAGGTTATTTGTCAGAAATTTTTATATTTTCTGTTTGTAATGTTAAAATTACATTAAATAACTATAGAGGGCATTGATTCCTATATAGTTTCAATATATAATTATAATATTAATCCCATTTAAAATAGAATTAATTTTGATCAATCCGGGAACCTATTTGCTGGATGGAAGTTTAATGTTATACCAGTATGTGTTCCTGGTTTTTATATATTTTAAGTATATTTTATATAGATATTATCCTGTTAAGGAGGGATGTTAAACAAAGCTGTTTTGCGGATGTTGCTCAGGTTGGAGTGTTGAATTATTAGGATAATTTTTAAGGGAGGTCGTTTAATTGTTTAAAAATTTAATAGTTAAGATTTCAATGGTAGCTTTGCTGTTCTGTGCAGTGGCTGGTTTATCGGTATCTCAAGCTCAGGCAAGTGTTTCTGTCCAGGGACGTTGGAGCGAGGCTCCTGTCGCATATATGATCAAAAATGGATCATACCCTGGCAACGGATTCATCTCCGATGTTGACCCTACTTCTCCTTGCCCTCGTGGAACTTTTGCTGAAATGATAGTCAGATCTCTAGGAATGAAAGAGGGCAATCAGAAAAATATTAAATTTGCTGACGCAAATGGTCAATATGCAAAAGCTGCAGAAACATTAGCATCGCAAGGACTTGCATATGGCTCCTTTACTGATGGCGTTAGGTACTTCATGCCGACTAGCCCGCTAATCAGAGCTGAAGCAGCAACATTTACAGTTCGCCTGCTTGGCCCAATCCCGAGTGCAAACGGATCTTCAAGATTCTGGGATATAAGAAATGGTGACTGGTACTTCGACTCGGTCAACCATGCGGCACTAAAAAAGCTCGTAGTTGGCTATACTGACGGTAGCTTCAGACCCAACATTAATGTTTCTTATGAGGAAGCTGCCACTATTGTCTATAATTATGTCGTAAACAATGGTCAGAAATACGTACCTCAGGACCAGGATGGTGACCCAGTTGAAACTAAGTATTCTCCCAGAAACCTTGAAGGCGAGTTCAATGAGGACAAAGAACGTGTTGAGCTTTCCTGGGATGAGCCCTCTTATGATGACTCGGACATCGATACCTACAAGGTCTACAGAAACGGTGACAAAATCAAGGAAACCACCAGCACCTCCTTCAATGATGAAGACTACGAAGAAGGAGAAGAAAACGAGTACTACGTGGTTGCCGTTTTTGAGAACGATAAGACTGGTAAGTCGAAGACAATTGAGGTCGATACC
>DHFP01000154.1 GCA_002402315.1 Clostridiales bacterium UBA4821 | reverse complement strand
CTTTTTAAGGGATAGCAAACAAGCCTCTAGCTAACTTCATCATATCGCAAATAACTCTTTAAAGAGAAAGGAGGGATTAAGCCGGAGAACAATTTAGTATTTAATTGTGCAAGTTGCACAATTTTCTTCTGCTATTTTTGTTAATATTGACGTCTTGGGAATGCTTGTTTTTATGCGGAATATATTATAAAATAGAATTAAGAACAGAAATATAAGGAAAAGGAGGAGTATTTTATATAATAAGTGTTTATTTTAGTAGTTTTACATCAATTTATGCAAGGAGGAATAGAAAATGAGAATAGTAACAAGAACCGTTTTATTAATTTTAGTTTTGACCTTAGTATTTGCTTTAGTGTCAAGCGTATTTGTTTCAGCTAGCATACCAACTCCCAATTCGATTGTAGAGAATGCTATTGATACTGATGCAGAAGAAGGATTAGGAAAGCTTACCGGAATGCTGCTCAGGTATATTCAAATAATTGGAGCAATAGCCGCAGTCTTGATACTGGCAATATACGGTATACAGTGGTTTCTTGCATCACCACAGCAAAAGGCAATTCTTAAGGAAAAAGCCTGGGCCTATGTTATTGGTGCAGTGTTAGTATTTGGAGGAGCTACCGTAATGGTATGGATAGCAAAAACATTCAGCGGCGCTTTTAATACGTAGTGCTTTAAGCAGTGTCTTGATACTTTATGGAAGGGGCTGTATACCTTTGAAGAAGCAATTGACCAAAATTTTAGCAATTTTTCCACTAGTATTAGTTGTCATACCAATGTTGTTTGGTTGTGCTTCATATGCTGTTGAATTGACAGATGGCATAAAGAATGCTGCAGGCGAAGCTTACAGGTACCTTAGGGTAATTGCAAGTGTAGTGGCGGTTGTGGCACTAACGGTATACGGAGTTATGTGGTATATGGCGGATGCACGCCAGAAGGCATCACTTAAAGAAAAGGCTTGGGTTTACTTGATAGGAGTTATTCTGGCTTTTGGAGGATTGGCGTTGGCTGCATGGATTATAGGTGCCGTGATGGGAGTAATCGGAGATCATTACATACCTGTCAAGGGACCGTAAGAGAAAAATTTTAGTAGTGTGAATATTTTTTAGCATAATTAATTTAAGAAGGTGGTTGTTTATGAAGAAAATGATAAAAACTCTTAGTTTATGCATGGTGTTCCTAATTACAGCAGTGATAATAACCAGCTCATTCTCATCTGCATTTGATGTTGACGCAACAAAAGGCTACATAGATAACGGTCTTAATACAGAAGCCGCGGGTGAAACCGACATCATGGGGGTAGGAGGTAAGCTGCTGTATGGTGTGAAGCTCATCGGATTTGTACTTGGCACTATACTGCTGGTGTGGTTTGGTATTAAGTGGATGACTGCAAATCCTCAAGAAAGAGCAGGACTAAAGGATCAGGCCTGGAATTATGTTATAGGTGCGATGTTCCTTTTCGGAGCGGCTCCTATGGCTCAATGGTTGTATGACATGGTGACAACAGCATTTAAATAAGATTTTGATTGTGTAAATTAGTTTTCTAAATAAGCAGGAGGGGATTCGGGACAGGAGTCCCTCCTGTTATAATAGGGGGGGTAACCAGTGAGGAGTTATCTTATACCAAGAAATGTAAAAGGCGAAACCCGTATACTTACATACTTTACTCCAAAATCCTTTGCTTTTACGGTAGCAGGAATATTATTCGGCACGGTTATTTTTTTTATATTCAACCTGCTTACCCTAAAGGTTACCGGAATAATACTATTAGGCATAATCTCCCTGATTTCCTTTATCATTGGCGCTCTTAAAATTCCTGAGACCAACGCATTTGCTTTCTTTAAAGATACAGGGGGAGAGGCGATAGATGATATTATCCGGAGATATGTTAAATTCAAAGGTGTAAGGTTTCTAGGTGTCCGCGGCAGGAAGAAGATATACATATACGGAAGGCGGGAAGATTAATGGAAGCTATCTTCAACGCGATAAACTATATTGTTTTGATAGTGCTGATAATTGCCATATTATTTATAGCCTACCAGAAGTTAAAAAGTAAGAAATCAATCACACAAAGCAGCGAACCTTCTCCTGTTGAGGTCAAGAAGAATGTAGACTACGACACAGAATATGTTCAGGATTTCCTGGATTTTGACAAGATTTTCAGCGATATGATTATAAGAGGAAACGGCTCGAAATTTACCATGGTAGTTCATTGTTCCGGAATTAACTTTGACTTGATGTCGGAGAACGAGAAGATGATGGTGGAGGAAGCCTTTATAGAACTTCTTAACTTTATTCAGTTTCCCATACAGATATATGTGCAGACAAGGAAGGTAGACCTGAAGGATAGTTTAAAAACCTATAGTTCAAAGATTACAGCAGTAGAGAATGAGATCAGGACTCTTGCAGATGAGTATAACAACTTGAAGGTGGAGACCGATGTTGATACAGAACGGTTAGGAATGATTGCTTACGAAATGCAAAGAAAGCATAATTTATACGAATACGCTGTAGATTTAAAAAACCATATTGAAAAAATAAGCGTCAACAGTAATGTTCTTCAGCAGAGATACTATATGGTTGTTACTTATTACATAGAAGAGCTTGGCCTGATGGTAGACTTTAAGGAGGAAGAGATTATAGAAATGGCATATGCTGAATTATACACAAGATGCCATAGTATAATAAGCGCTCTTCTGGGATGCGGTATTGAGGCCAAAATACTTGACTCCAACAATCTTGCAGAGCTGTTGTATATGGCTTTTAACCGTGACGATGCAGAGCTTTTCAGATTAAAGGATAATATGGAGGCAGGATTCTACAGGCTGTACTCGACATCCACAAATGTAGCTACTAACATGCAGCAAAGTGTAATTGATTATGCCGAGGATGAACCTCAAGACCAGTTATTACTTCTTACTGATGGTGTTGAACTTGATGAATACAGCAGGCGGCTTTTAATGGAGAGTGCTGAAGAGGCTGCAAGCGTATAAGGGGGAAGGAATTTATGTCGGAATTTAAAGATAAAATTAACACTAATGATAGCTCAAGTACACCCATTATAGATTCTAAAATTAATCAGAAAAATATTCTGTTATCCAACCAGAAAAATATTAAAGACATGATTTCTCCTGCCGGAATTAATGCTTCCAAACTTAATGAATTTGAAATTGTGTCAAGAACATCCAGGTATGCAAGGACCTTTTATATATCTGAGCTTCCAAGAATGGCTACATTCGCAAAATTTTTGCGTGCCATGTATACCTTTGGCGATATTAACACTTCAGTATTCATAAGGCCTATCGACGAAGGAAAGGCGCAGCGCGACTTAAACGGAATAATTAACGATCTGGAATCTGAAAGAATTGTAGCGGCAAAGCGAGGGGACATTAACAGGGAAAGAATAATTACAGATAAGAGGTTTGAAACAGAAAAACTAAGGGATGAAATTGCAGCAGGATTTAACAAGCTCTATGATGCAACCATAATATGTACAATTTATGCAGATTCAGTAGAAACGCTGAATAAGCTTTCAGAACTATTGAGAATGGAGATGTCCAAGAACCTTCTGACCATAAAACCCGCTTGGGGTATGCAGGCCGAAGGTTTTAAGTCAAATTTGCCTTATTGCGATACCAAAATAAAAAGGGACAACACTTTTGACAAACGTACTATGGGTACTGTTTTTCCTTTTGTACTATCTGAAATCAGTCATGAAACGGGAATACCTATCGGATTTAACAAACAGACGGGAGTACCGGTTCTCTTTGATAATTTCCATCCTTCCCTGTCAAACTACAATTTAGTTGTATTTGGAAAGTCCGGCTCAGGTAAGGGTGTTACCATAAAAACTTTTACAGCCCGATCTTCGGTTTTAATGGGAATAGAAAGTATAGCTCTTGATGCGGAAGGAGAATACGGAACGGTTGCCGAGGCGCTTGGCGGAATAAATGTTGTATTCAGTCCGACATCAAAAACTATAATAAATCCATTTGATATAGAGATAGAGACCATAAAGGACGAGCTGACCGGCAAAGAATCGACTGTCCTCAGCGTTGAAAACAAGGTTGAGGACGTAACAAATATTTTGGTTACAATGGCTCGTGGAAGTACTAGAAGTCAAAATGTAAACGAGCTTACAAAGCAGATAATTGCAGAAGCTGTAGCAGAAGAATATCATGATGCAGGTATTACAAGCTCACCTGAAAGTCTATATTATTTTGATAGGGAGAAGGAAATCTGGTGCAAGAAGCGTTTGCCAACAATAGGTTTATGGTATGACCGGCTTTGCAAAAAAGCTGAGATGAATACAAACCCTGATTACCAGTTTCACTTCAGCTACCTGACAAAAGTAATGAGGCAGTACATAAGGAAGCTTAGCGGACAGATGGCTTACTTTGACGGGCAGTCTACGTTTGATCTGACTGAAGACTATCCGTTTATCAATTTTGATATATCAAGGCTTGAGGAGAAATTTGTGCGTCCTCTTGCCCAGCAGATTCTTTTATCGTGGATATGGGAGAAGTACGTTAAGAAAAATAGTGAAGACAAGACAAAGGCAAGAAAAAAGAGAGTTATTGTTGATGAGGCATGGATGCTTTTACCTTATCCCGAGGCTGTCGACTTCTTAAATACAATGGCCAGAAGGGCAAGAAAGAGAAATGTATCACTTGCAGTTGTTTCACAGAAGTTCCAGGATTTTTATGAGAATAAAAATGCCCAGGCGGTTTTGACAACTTCCGAAATCAAGTTGTTTTTACAGCAGGACAGATCGGAAATCGAGTATATTAAAGAAGTATTCAAGCTCACTGATGGTGAAGCAGTATTTTTAGGTACTTGTGCAAGAGGTGAAGGCATTCTCAAGGTTGGAAATGATACTACTATAATAAAAATTGTTCCGACTGAAAGGGAATTCCAGTTTGTTGAAACCAACCTCAACAAGCTTGCCATAATGAGAAAGCAGGAGAGTGATAGGCCATGAAGTATATGAGAAGATGGAAAACGGTTATAAGCTTAGTATTGTGTTTCACATTTTGTTTTGCGGCAATTATTCCGAATGAAGCATATGCAGCGAATACGTTTGTACATGTTATAGAGAGGGGCATATCATTTCTTTTTATGGCCATTGCTACCTTCATGGTGGCCTTCATTATTGACCCCTTAAATCTGTCAATAGAAGCCATGATAAGCCAGGGAACAATTGGAAATGTAGACAAGACGAGCAAGGTTTACCAGCTTACTACTATAGATGTTGTAACTGATGGTAATACCGAGAGAATTTCCGGGTTGTTTGACACTGTAATATATAATTGGTATCCTTCCCTTTTATCGATAGCTGTTATTGTGTTTATGCTGGGATTAATATATATCGGAATACAGACGTTATTATCCACAGCTTCTTCAAAAAGAGCGGAGCATATGGAAAAACTCAAAGGATGGGCTACCGGTTTATTAATTCTCGTAGCTTTTAATATAGTCATGGTTTATGTCATAAAAGCCAACAATGCACTAGCCGCCTTCTTTCTTGAAACAGGCAAGGAAATTGCGGATATAAATCCAACAGACCCAGCTGACCCAGCCGACCCAGCCGATCCAGCCGACCCTGATCCGAATAAAAAGACTGTTAAGAGTCTTATAGAATATATAAACAGCTACCGTGACTCCGGCAATAAGGGAACCAGTCCCAAGTATACTCTACAATATACTGATGGGACTTCCGTTTTAAATAAAAAAGGTGAGGAAATTAAATTTGAAATATATTTGGAAGATAAACCAATACCATCAAGTACTGAAATAAAAAGCTATATTTATCATTACTATACAGCAGATGCTTTTAAGCCTACTGGTGAATGGTATGTTCAGGATGGAACGACTAGTGAGAAAAAGTGGCCAAGGGATGTTCCAGATCTAAATTTGCATGATATACCATATGCCTGGGGCTATTGCATACATGTAATCGGAGGAGAAAATGATTACAATAGAAATGCCTATTTCAGGGCAGACGCAATACTCAATAAGGATAAACCGACTCAAAGAAATGCAAAGGGTGCGTTATCAGAAGACCAGGTTTATAAGGTTATATTATGGTCTGATGTAAAAGGAACAAAAGTAGGCGAAGGTGGAGCAGAAAAGTTGAAAATAGACCCAACTCCAAATAAGGCAGATACATCTCCAGAGGGCTGGGTTGCACCTAATGACCCATTCCTAAAAGCGCTGTTTGACCAGTACATGCAGGAAGAGGGAGCGATTGGACATGCAATACTGTATCTTGCGGCGTGCTGCCAAGTTGTATGGTTTTTCCTGATTTACTTTATCAGGGTTTTCATGATATCATTCCTGATACTTATTTTTCCTATCGTAATGGCTGTGTATGTAATTGATAGAGTAGACAAAGACAACAAATCTGCTGTCTTTACAGAATGGTGGAAGCAGTTTACTGCAAATGTTTTCACAAATTCTATTCACGCCCTTACATATGGCATCATAATAACCATTATTTTGAGTCATGATTACAACAACTTTGTCAAAATAGTTGCGCTATTCTTTCTGGTTCCGGCAAATAACATAGCCCGCCAGATATTTGGTGTACAGAGGGGAGCAATGGCAGACCTTGCGGGAATAGGTGCCATTGCAGGAGGTATGGCTATTATGGGCCAATTAGGTAGTCGTGCCAAAAGTTCGTCGACAGGCGGCGGCAGTGGCGGCAGTGGCGGCGGTGGCGGAAGTGGCGGCAGTGGTGGCAGTGGTGGCAGTGGCGGCAGTGGCGGCGGCGGCGGTACCCTGAT
>DHFP01000030.1 GCA_002402315.1 Clostridiales bacterium UBA4821 | reverse complement strand
AACCGCAATTATTCAACCATGCACAAAAATAAAGAATAAAAAGACTGATTAGAAATACTCAGAGTGTTTCTTTAAAAAGTTGTAAAGCTGTTTGTCTTCCTCTCTTTTATTCAGAATAGAGTATATATTGTGAAGATTAACATATATGTCTCCAATTTGAGGGTGATCTGGACCGTACTCATGTATTAAAATTTGTAGCCCTCGGGTATATAGTTCCTCAGATTCGTCAAATTTTTTCATCTCTTTTAAAAGATTAGCAAGTGAACATAGTATAGGAATAAGCTGGGAATTTTCTTTTCCATAGTCCTCTTCCTTGAGTTTCAATACTCTTTTGTATAGTTGTTCAGATTCAGGATATTTACCTTGTGACTGATATACAAATGCAAGATTCTGTAAAACATTTAGAACAACTATATCCTTTGCAGGGAATATTCTTTCAAAAATGGAAAGTGCTTTTTCGTAAAATACTTCCGATTCAGTAAATTCTGCTTGGTATTGTGAAATAAGCCCTAGTAAAAATAGACTCATGCCTGAAGTCGAGTGTGTAGAGCCGTAAATATCTATAGCTTCGTTCAGTGATTTTTTAGCGAGCCTCTTTGCCTCGGCATATTTTTCCATCTTCAATAGTCTAATAGAAGCATTGTAGAACTCTTCCCAAAGTGTAAAACTTCCGCCTTCGATATTCATTCGTATTCACTTACCTGTTTAACTCTATATTTTATTCCAGTACTCATCTATATAAATTTTGTGGGATAGTCTGGAAAACCTTTTAAACGTTATGTTGATTAAATCATATCGGTGATTAAGTGAAGGTAATTATCGAAGAAGGATGTACTAGATGCGGAGTCTGTTTCAAAGAATGTCCCGAAGTATTCGTTCCTGATTCTGATGGAATGGCTACTATTGTAGAAGAATTTCAATTAGATAGCGAATTTGAAGGTGAAATTGACCAAAATATGGCTCAATGTGCAAAATCTGCAGAAAATGCATGCCCTGCTAATATAATTTCTATCGAAGGATAAGTAGATATTCTTTTGCAACTAACGAATAATTATTCGTAATATTTATAAAACGTTATCTTTATTTAATCATAACGAGGTGATACTATTAATAAAAGAAAAACATATCTTAAATTATCGGCATTATTCTTAATTGGAATAATGGTAGCTTTAACAGCCGGTTGTACTACTGAGCCTAAATCTGTAAGCGTATTCCACGCCGGAAGTTTGGCCCAGCCGTTCCAAGCTGTTGAAAAAAACTTTGAAGCGGCAAATAAAAATACGGATGTGCAGTTAGAGGCAGCAGGTAGTGTAGACACTATCAGAAAAGTCACTGAGCTTGGAAAACAGGCGGATGTAATTGGTTCAGCCGATTACAGACTCATACCTCAAATGATGTATCCAGACTATGCTGACTGGTACATTGTTTTCGCCACAAATGAAATAGTGCTTTGTTACACAGATAAGAGCAAATATGCAGATGAGATTAATGCAGACAACTGGTATGAGATATTACAAAAACCTGATGTTCTATGGGCATTTGGAAGCCCAAATATTGACCCTTGTGGTTACAGAACAGTTATGACTATAAAACTAGCAGATCTTGCTTACAATAAATCAGTATTTAATAATTTACTTGCTGCGCATACTGCAATTACAATTAAAGAAGAAAATGGCGTTTACACAATAACAACTCCAGAAGCTTTGAATCCAGATACAAAATACGTTACCATAAGAGACAAATCTGAAGATTTAGTTTCTATGACAATTGCCGGTGGAATTGATTATGCCTTCGAGTATAGATCAGTTGCAGAACAGAACAAATTAAAATATGTTGAACTACCTCCTTCAATAAATCTAAAGGATGTAAGGTATGAGGAAACATACGCTAAAGTAAAGGTAAAAATATCAAACGGAACTATCCAAACAGCAGCACCAATAGCATATGGTATCACTGTACCAAAGAATGCAGTTAACAAAGATTTGGGAATTAAATACGTCGAACAGGTTATAAATGAAAACGGTCAGAAGATTTTCAGAGACATGGGACAGCCACCAACAGTTCCTGCTTTAGGTTCAGGAAATATTCCAGAACAATTGAAGAAATATGTAGAAATGATCGAATAAGGAGGTTTATGAATGTTTTCGGAAATTAGAAGAAATCCTCTTCTAATTCTTTTTTTTATTTTTGGGATGGTTATAGTAGCCTTTATTATGGCTGTGCTATCAAACATGTTATATAGTCAGTTAGTCCTGCATCCAGGAGAGTTTATCGCAGTTATAAAAGATCCTGTTGTGTTAGAATCTATTTGGCTAACATTATATACTTCATTTCTAGGTACAATTATTGCAGTTATTTTTGGTATTCCTCTTGCTTACATTCTTGCAAGATACAATTTTCCCGGAAAAGATATTATTGAAGCAATAGTGGATATACCAATTATTATCCCACATACTGTGGCAGGAATAGCCCTTTTTTCATTACTTATGAAAAGGGGCCCTGTTGGAATGACATTTTCAAAGCTAGGGATAGTATTCCAAGACAATATGTGGGGAATTGTAATAGCAATGTTTTTTGTTAGTTGTCCATTTTTTGTTGGTACAGCAAGGGAGGGCTTTAAGAGCGTTAATCCTAATCTTGAGAGAGTAGCAAGAACACTTGGGGCATCCCAGTGGGAATCTTTTTATCAAATAGCATTGCCACTTACTTTCAGACATATTTTCTCTGGCGCGATAATGTCGTGGGCCAGAGGAATTAGTGAATTTGGTGCAATCATTATAATAGCATATTACCCTATGATTGCTTCAACGTTAATATTGGCAAGATTTAATACTAACGGGCTACTGGGTTCACAACCAATTGCAGTTCTATTAATAATAGTCTGCTTCATTACATTTGTCGTCCTAAGATTAGTTTCAAAACGAGGTGAAAAAAGATGATCCGGGTGGAAAACGTTAGCAATAACTGGGGAGATTTTTCCTTAAGAGATATATCACTTAATATCGAGGAAAATGAATATTTCATTATTTTAGGGCCAACTGGTGCTGGGAAAACTCTGTTACTAGAAATAATCGCGGGATTATACTTTCCGAAAAAAGGGAAAGTAGTAATAAACGGTAATGATGTTACGTTTTTGAATCCAGAGGACAGAGGATTAGGATTTGTATATCAAGATTTTGCCCTATTTCCCCATCTTAATGTCAAGAAAAACATTGAATACGGATTAAAATTAAGAAAAGTTCCTGAGGAAGATCGTGAAAAGAAAATCTCCGAACTTATAAAACTACTAAAAATAAAACATCTTTTACTTAGAGACACTACCACATTAAGTGGCGGCGAAAAACAAAAGGTCTCACTAGCAAGAGCTTTGGCCATTAGCCCTAAAATTATTTTGATGGATGAACCTTTTTCTGCGCTTGATGAGAACACAAAATCTAAGCTTATATCTGATATGAAAGAACTTCACAATAAGGGAGGTATAACTTTTATCCATGTTACGCATAGTCAAGAAGAAGCTATGCTTCTTGCCGATAGAATCGGGATCATGATGAACGGAACAATAGTCCAAGTTGGAAATCCTGATGATATTTTCTATAAGCCAATCACAAAAGAAATTGCCCAATTTGTTAAAATTGAGAACATTTGGGAAGGTAAAGTGGCTAGCAGAAAAGCAGACGAAATGATAATTTCTATAAATGATAATAATATTGTAGCTTTGCCTGACCATTTTAAAGTTGGTGATGGTGTAAGGATTATTATAAGGCCAGAAGATATAATTTTGGGTAAGGGCAATACAAGTGCAAGAAATGAGTTCAAAGGAAAGGTAGTATCTGTAGTTAAGCATGGATTCTATCATATCGTGAGGATAGACTGTGGATTTCAAGTTGAAGCCGCTGTTACAAAACAATCTATTGAGAATTTAAATATCAAAGAGGGAACCGATATCAATATATTTTTTAAAGCCACTGCACTCCAAGTTATTAAGCTATAGGAATCTAGGGGATTTTGTGAAATTCTTACAACT
>DHFP01000126.1 GCA_002402315.1 Clostridiales bacterium UBA4821 | reverse complement strand
GTTGACAACAATTAGCTGGTCTTTACTATTAAATATTCATCAGGTTTTACTTGGCACGCACCTGATTAACGCCATATATTAAATTAATGGGACTTCGTCCCACACCCTGTTAGTTTGGCTTATGCAAGGAAGATTACAGTTAATAAAATATGTAACTCTAAACTGCTAAATTTGACGATTTGATCCTTTGGATTATGTCTTTACTTTCATACTACCACTTAAATCTATCAAAATTAATACCAGAAAACAAGTTTTTTACGCAAATAGCAGTTTTTAAACATAAACAGCACGGAATATCCATTGCCAATGAGAAAGTCGCTTGCTTAAAAAGAAATAAAAATTTTGAAATTATTACGTCTTTATAAAGCCTCATAGCTATAAGGGTTTCTTCTTTTTCTTTGAATTCTTGATTTTTTTGAAGTGATTGTTTTCAATATTAGTGTATTCAAGCACTTGTTTTCACACCTTGTTTTATAATGTCAAAAAAACCTGATGCATTCTTGGATTTTCAAATTCTTCATTGTTATATATAATCAACAACAAAAGACGGTAGAACTGTTGTTGATTAATACACAAAAGTCAAAGGACTTTTGTGTGCAAAAGATTAATTTTTTTTGGTTTTTTCAATGAAAACAGCTAAACTTCTCCTGCCTTTTTCCGATATATATTATAAGGAATACTATGTTCAAGGAGGAAGAAAAAATGAAGCTAAATTCTGTAGATATGGCAATAAATCCTACACTAAGCTCATTTCAAAATTCTGCTGCTTATGACGCATCAAAAGATAATACAGCGAATGCAAACAAGGAAATTGACACGAAGGAAATGACCGATACGGAAAAAAAGAACCTACCTGTCTCAGAGAAATTTATCATAGAAGCAATTGAAAAGGCAAACAAGGCTATAGAAGGAGCCAGGACCGAATTCAGATTTTCAATACATAAAGAGACTCACGAAATAATGGTTAAGGTCATGGATAAGGACAAGGGTGAAGTAATAAGGGAAATACCACCCAAAGATATACTTGACATGGTAGCAAAAATGTGGGAGCTCGCAGGGATAATTGTAGATGAAAAAAGATAACCTGGAGTAAGGGAGGTGTTCTGAATGGCAATAAACAGGATAACTGGAATGGCAAGCGGTCTCGATGTAGACCAGTTGGTTAAAGATCTGATGAAAGTGGAAAGATCCCGTGTCGACAAGCTGGATCAAAGGAAACAGCTTATTGAATGGAAAAGGGACTTATATAGGGAAATAAACACCAAGGTTCTTGCTTTGAGAACAGAAGCCATGAATATGAAGTTATCGACATCATACAAGGTGTTTTCAGCGACGGCTTCAGACACATCGGTTTTATCTGCTACTGCTACCGCTTCAGCAATCGAGGGTACATATAAGGTGACCGTGGACCAGCTTGCTACTGCAACGCAAAGAAAGAGCTATGATGCAACCCCGGAAAATGCACTGGTTTCTCCAGACTTAAAAAGCAGTGACTTAGACCCTATTGATTTTTCAGTGCCGCTTGATCTCAGAGGAAAGGACTTAAAATTGACATTCAACGGTGTTCAGAAAACAATTTCGTGGAGTGCTACCGATGATCCTACCTATGCAAATTTAGGTGAACTGATTACCGGTTTGCAGCAGAAGATTGACAATGTATTCGGAACAAACCAGATTGAAGTAGCAGCCGGTGTCGGGAACCAGCTCGTACTTAAGCCAAAGGATTCAACATTTAAGCCCAACATTGTAGTGAACACAGGAACCAACGATGCTTTGGCGCAATTGAAATTTACAAACGGACAGCAGTATCATATAAGCCTTGATACAAAACTTCAGGATTTAAAGTTCAGGTCGGGTGTACTTACGTTTGAAAGTGATAAGGCCGATTTTACGATAAACGGTGTAAGATTTCAAATAGATAAAACTAAAACTTTGGGAGAACTGATTTCAACTGTTAATGCAGATACCAATGCCGATGTTACAATGTCGTACGATACAACACTGGATAAATTTACAATTAAGAGAGATTCAACAGGTGCAGGTGCTACTTTGAATGTACAGAATCATGGAGCATCGGATTTCCTGACAAGAATCAAGGTGACCGATGCAGCGGCTCTAACACCAGGGCAGAACGCCATAATCGACTTTACCGACCCTAATAATGTAACAATGACAAATTTAGAGATGTCATCCAATACGTTTACTCTTAATGGAGTCAGTATGACGCTGTTAAAGGAGGATGCTGCACAGAAAACCATAACTGTAACCAAAGACGTAGATAAAATATATGACAACATCAAAAACTTTATTGATAAATATAATGAGACTATTGAACTGATAGCTGCGGAATATAGTGAAGAAAGATACAGAGATTATCAGCCTCTGACAGATGAAGAAAGAGAGGCAATGAGTGAAGACCAGATAAAACTTTGGGAAGACAAAGCAAAAAGCGGGCTGTTAAAAGGAGACTCTATATTAGGCAGTATCATGAATGACTTGAGAAGTTCTATTTCTAATGCAGTGACCGGTATAGATACCAGCTACAACCAGATAACAGACCTGGGGATTAAGACTGGCTCATATTATGAAAATGGAAAATTATATATTAATGAGACCAAACTTAAGGAAGCAATAAGCAGTAGACTTAATGATGTAACCAATTTTTTCTCATACTCACCAACAAACCTTCAAAGCAGTACGTTAAGCGGAGTACTGGATGTTAATGGAAAAGACTTCAAATTAACATTAAATGGGATACAGCAAACAATAACGCTTTCAGGAACATATGATATGAGTAACTCAACCGATGTACAGACCCTGACTAAAGAAATTCAGACAAAAATAAATACTGATTTTGGAACAGGTCAGATATCAGTCTCAATATATGATAGCAAAATAATTTTAGCTTCAAACAAAGGATATACGCTTAAGTTGAATTCAGGTACTGTTGATGCATTGGCAACGTTGGGCTTTAATGATAATGATACATATGACTCAACAAAAAAGGGTATTGTTGCAAAAGCGTATGATAAGCTTGTAATTTCGACATCAAGACTGGTAGATAAAGCAGGTTCTTCAACCAGTTACTTTGATGTAAGCACACTTGGCAAGGAATTAACAAGGTTGGATTTGGATATTTCAAAGCAGGAAGATAGGCTTGCAGAAATTGAAGACAGGTACTATAAGCAGTTCACTGCAATGGAAACCGCTCTCAATAGAATGAACTCTCAGAGTGCATGGTTGTCCCAGCAGCTTGGAGGAAACTAATATAAAACACTGATATACAAAATTACAATTAGAAAGGGGAAACGATATGATAGCAAAGAATGCCTACGAAAAGTATCAACACGACTCAGTATTTACCGCAACTCCGGGAGAACTCACACTTATGCTTTACAATGGGGCGATAAAGTTCATTATGCAGGGGGAACAGTACATTTCCCAAAAGGATTACGAGAGTGCAAATAATGCAATTATTAAGGCTCAAAATATAATAAACGAGCTTTCTCATACGTTGGACATGAGATATGAGATATCGAACAACTTTAAGACCTTATACGAATATATACTGTCAAAGCTGATTGAAGGTAATATGAAAAAGGATACTGATTGCCTCAAGGAAGCATTACACCTTGTAACAGAGTTTAGAAACACCTGGCAGCAGGCAATGAAGATAGCGCGAATGCAGGAGGCCAAAGCTGGCACGAATGCTTAATCCCCTTTCAATCCAATCCCTTCTCCTGAATCCGGGAGAAGGGAAATTTTCATTTTAATAAAAAGGATTATAATAAAACATATAGAACTTATATAATGAATTTGTTAAAACTGGTACTTGAAGAGAGGCTGGAACATGGGTACAAATCAAAATCTAAGAGCAATGATAAACATAAGCAAAACAAAAAAAGATTATCTTAACGAAATGTTACTTATTACCAAGGAACAGCAAAGGGTAATTGAGCAGAATGAAATGGATCAATTAAATAAGTTAATTGATGAGAAGCAGAGCAGGATTGATGCAATCAACTCTATTGACGAGCAATTTCAAGACAATTTTAGTAAGTTAAAAAAGGAATTTAATATTAACGATATTGGTGATCTCATTGGTACCGTGTGTGATGAAGAAATGAGAGAACTTAAAAAAGAAATCTCGGAGATTATGGCAGTAATTGAGGATATAAAGAAAGTTGAGAAAGAAAATTCCTTAAAGCTCAGCGGGCAAAAAAAAGAAATCGCCCAAAAACTTCAAGAGATAAAAAGAAACAGGTTGGCTGCAAATAAGTATTTTAATACCAAATTCTCAGTCCCTCCCAACCCGGCGTTTTTTGATAAGAAGAAATAATTATTATAATAATGTGTCGATAAATAATCCTCCAGCCTGAATCCTTTGCTGTAAATTCTTATTAGCAAGCTTCAGATAGTCATAAAATGAGGTAAAGTCATTTTTATAGAGCCTTCCGCCGGTTGAGTCCAAAGCAGTACTGGTCAAGGTCCTGTCAGCTATATTTTTAACTTTTGTTGCTAATCCATCTGGTGATGCAAATAACTTTTTTATTTTCTGAACATCTTCATCCAATGCCTTTGTCAATTTCTTTTGATCTAATTCCAAAGAACCGTCATACTTTACGTTTATACCTACACTTTCCAAGTAACCTGCTTTGGAGGATACTGCAGACTTAAGCTCCTCACGCAGTTTATTGGTTACTACAAACTGATCGGATGAATTGACAAAACTTATTACCTGATTAAACTCGGATGAAAAAGATCCTATTGCTTTAAGTATGGCATCTTTATCATCCTTGACAGTTACGTTTGCCTTTTCCTGGGTAACAGCGTTCAAAGTAATGCTTAATTTCCCGTCATTCAATAATATGGTATTGGACTGACTGGTATATTTCTCACCGTCTATTTCATATTCCGCATCTTTTGCTTCCCTGGTGACAGTCAAGACGCCGCTTTTTGCCACAGCATTTCCGGTCACGTCTGAAATAGTAAACGATTTTTCACTGCCAGCATCATTACCGGTTATCTCTATGCAGCTCGTATCTTTATTTTCATCAGTTATTACATTGGCAGTTATACCAAGACCAGACCGGTTGATCGCATCAGCCATGTTATTTAATACAGTCTTATTACTATCAGTAAACTTGACGTCAATAGATATTTCTTCTTCCTTTTCAGGGGTAGAAATCTTGAATGAGTTTGTACCTATATTCATCGAAGTCTTTTTATATGAATCAAGCGTAGTACCCTTATTTTTCTGGGATTGCGCCAGCTGACTCACAGATATTGAATATGTGCCATTATTCGCACCCTTACCGGCTGTTACTGAAACAGCAGGACTATCACTTGAGGCTGCTTTACTATTTAATACACTGTCTTTGCTGCTTTCCATTAATGGCTGGGAGGATGATTTAAGTTCATATACACTGCCATTTAAAGACGACAAAAAGGAAGACATTTCAGACTTCAGAGAATCTGAAAGCTTCTTTACATACATACTGCTGACAGCTCCGCCATAAATCAGGTTGGCGGTTGGATTTACCATGTTCTTCACCGGAGAAGTGAAGAGTCTGCCATAACTGTTTAGCGCCATAATGGAGACTCCCATGGTTTACCCTCCCTCTAAAGTAAATTATTCCTAATTTAATTATAACATAGATTTCAGAATATTTCTAGCATACAAAGTAAAGTAAGGGACGGTTCTTGAANNTTCAAGAACCGTCCCTTACTTTACTGCCGCCCGAAGAATTATCTTAAAATTTTTATCTATAATTTCATCAAACTGGGAAAGTGGGACGGGAGTAGTATCTCTACCCACCTCGATTGTAAAACCGGGGCGCCGGAATTCTTTTATAAACCAATCCTTATATCCTGCATATAACGCTCCCGGTTCATATGGTTCCGAAAGTTTGTATCCGCTTACATCCGAAAGAGCTTTTGCAATCATTTCAGATTTTACAGGAGCAATTCCTTTATAGTCCCAGAAAATTTCTTCACCTTGGGAATGAAAAGCCAGAACCATATCAGGATTTAACCAGCGGGTAAAAGCTGCCAGTCCCTGAGTTTCAGGTTCTGATTCAGGGTACGGTCCTGAAAACCCTGAAGGTGAAGGTCCTAGTATACCCAAAGAAGGTTCAAGCGATTTATATTCCTGCCAACCGGCATTATAATTACGGTTTAAGTCTACGCCCTTGATATTGGCTTTCCAGGAACTAAAATCTATGTTTTCTTTATTCATTTGAAGCAGCTCAGAATAAAAGGGACTATCTTTAAATAGTCCTATAATTACAAGGTTTACCCCGTCAGGGTTAACCATTGGGATTATCCATAAAGTGCAGCGATTGTATATACTCGAAATATCATACCGGTATAAAGGTCTTCCGGTGACAATACTTAAGCAATAAGATTCTATGAACTTCATTAACAAGGGAGTTGTCATCCATTCTCTAGCGTGATGCGAACCATTACACAGAATTTTTTTCGGTCCAATACCAAGCTTTATAGCATGAATAGTTTTACCGCACACTGACTTGCCAATTTGTGAGATTTCAATAAATGGGTATTGTTTTTTTAGTATAAGTAGATCTTCAAGCATTTGCTCATATGTATATTTTTCCGGAGAAATGATATAGGCCATGCTGTTCTTCTCCTGATATACTTCATTTACTGCTAAGATATGCATTTACAGCTTCACGGATAACTTCTGTTTTTATGATGCCGGCAACAAAAAAAACCAGCGTCTTTTAGACAACCGGTTATTTTGATTTGTTATTGATAAATAACTATCAGCTACTTCTATTACATACAATCAGTTTTTAGTCTTTTAACTGTAAACTGTCAACTCTCAACTGTCAACTAGTGTATTCTAGACTTGGATTTCATCATTATTGACCATGTTAATAAAAGTATTAACTAGTTTGATGTCTAAATTATCCTTGTCAGCTTCTTCTTTAAGAATCTCTATCACCTTTTCAAGAGGAAGCTTGCTTCTATAAGGCCTGTCTGAGTAAAGAGCATCAAAGACATCGGCAACCGAAAGTATCCGTGCCTCGATTGAAATCTCTTCACCCTTGAGACCATCGGGATAACCTGAACCGTTTAATTTTTCGTGATGATGACGAATCATGTCATAGAGGTCACTAAAGTTAACAAGAGGTCTGCATATATTTCCGCCAATAACAGTGTGATTTTTTACAAGCTCAAATTCACACTCGGTTAATTTGCCAGGTTTGTTAAGAATAATTTCCGGCACCCCTATCTTGCCTATATCATGGATAAGGCCAGCCATTCTAAGCTTTTCTATCCTATCTCTCTCAAGACCTATTTTTTGGGCTAGTTTAACAGCATACTCACTTACCCTCTGTGTATGACCAACTGTATACTTATCCTTTGCCTCGATTATATAAGCAAGAGATACCATAACATTTTCAATACTCTCAACCTGAACCTTATAATCCTTCTGAAGGATATTATAAAGCTTGTTAATTTCATTCTTTGAGCTTTCCAACTCAAGGATTTTTTTCTTCAATTGCTTAATTAGCAGCGCTTTTTCCAGACCATTGTAGACCACTTTAATCAGGTTATCATTATCCCATGGCTTTTCTATGTAATAATAGACCCCTACCTGGTTAACTGCCTTAATTACATTCTCTTTATCTGCATAACCGGTAAGGAGAATCATGGTAACATCTTCCTTTGTTTTTTTAACCTCAAGCAAAAATTCTATACCATTCATGTTGGGCATAAGATAATCAGAAATAATTAAATCTATATCGTTATTCTCAACTATTTTTAAGGCGCTTACAGGGTCGTTTGAGGTGATGATATTCAGGTCAGTGGAAAGACTTAAGTGCATGGATAGTGAATATGTAATAATTTCTTCGTCGTCTACAATTAAAATAGTCTGAGGCTTTTTTTCCAGATCCTCCATATTCAACCTCCTTGGGTAAAATATCCGCTAAAAATGTAAGATATCCTCTAATATTATTATATAATAAAAATATATGTAAGTCACGTTATTATATAAAAATATTTTTATAACTTGAAAAAATTGATGATTGCCTGTATAATTTTTCCGGAGACTGGAATTGAGATGTTTAACAAATAGTTCATAATTTATTAAAATTATCGGTGTTAAATATACTTAAGTTAACACAAGGAGGGAAAAAATTGATTGAGGTAAAAAACTTGACCAAGTCCTATGGCAGGTTAAAAGCGATAAACAACTTGAGCTTTACGGTTGGGAAGGGGGAAATTCTGGGATTTCTAGGACCTAATGGCGCTGGTAAGTCTACTACAATGAATATAATTACAGGCTACATACCTTCTGCAGAAGGTACTGTAAAGGTCGCCGGATTTGATATACTTGAAAATTCAAAAGAGGTTAAAAAGAAGATTGGCTATCTTCCGGAAAACCCACCCCTTTATTTGGATATGACAGTACAATCATATCTGCAATTTGTAAGCCACTTAAAACAAGTACCAAGAAAACTAAGAAAAAGTAATATAGATGAGGTAATTGAGCTTGTTAAGCTTGGAGATGTAAGAAACAGGTTGATTAAAAATCTTTCGAAGGGCTATAGGCAGAGGGTTGGGCTGGCACAGGCATTGATAGGTAATCCAGAGGTGTTGGTCCTGGACGAGCCAACGGTTGGATTGGATCCTAAGCAGATAATAGAGATAAGGAATTTAATAAAATCACTGCGCAAAGATAAAACTATAATTTTAAGCTCCCATATATTGCCCGAAGTGAGTGCAGTATGTGAAAGGGTAATAATAATCAATAAGGGAGAAATTGCTGCAATTGATACACCTGACAATCTATCAAATGTTCTAACAGGCTCGGACAAATTAATGGTTAGGATAGAAGGTCCTTCAGATAGGATTCTTGAAATTATAAAAGCAATTAACGGTGTTAAAAATGTAGAAATTTTTGAGAAAACTGAAAATGATACTAACTTTATCATTGAGTCGGAACAATCCGATGCTATCCGGAAGCCTCTATTCTTTGCTATGGCAGATAACCGTGCCCCAATACTTGAAATGAAGAGGCATGGACTAAGCTTGGAAGAGGTATTCCTCCAGCTGACTACTACTGAGCACAAGGAAGAGGAGGTATAATTATGTGGGCCATTTTTAAGAGGGAAGTCAAGTCGTTTTTCCTTACGCCCATAGGGTATGTTTATATGGGAATTTTTCTGTTTTTATCGGGTTTATTTTTTGCATTTCTACTTCTAAACCCGAGCCAGACTGCTAACTATACCGAGGTTTTGGGTACAATGTCATTTACACTTTTGTTTGTTACTCCAATACTTACAATGAGACTGATGTCGGAAGAAAAGAAATCAGGTACAGATCAATTGCTCCTAACTTCGCCTGTTAGCTTATCAGGTATAGTGGTTGGTAAATACCTTGCAGCATTATTTGTTTTTGTATGTACGCTGATTATAACACTTGCTTATCCACTAATACTATCAAGATTTGCCACTATTGATTTAAGTGTAATTGTCCTTGGGTATACCGGATATTTTTTACTTGGGGCGGCATTTATAGCAATAGGGCTTTTCATATCCTCAATAACTGAGAACCAAACCGTAGCCGCCATTATTAGTTTCTGTGCTCTCTTGTTCCTTTGGGTTTTGGAATTCTTTAAAATGGTCATAAATTTACCCGAAAAGGGTCAAAGGATTTTTGACTGGTTCTTGATACTTAACAGGTACGAGGACTTTGAGAGTGGTTTGTTAAATGTAGGTTCAGTTATATTCTTTATGAGCATAGCTTTAGTTTTTTTGTTTCTAACTTTAAGATCAGTAGAAAAAAGACGCTGGAGTAGGGGGTGATATCATGGGTTCAAAACAAAGACTTAAGTATGGCACTTATGCTGTTGTCACAACTATAGTTGTAATAGCCATTTTTATTATGATTAATCTTATAGCAAGTACCCAGAACTGGAAAATAGATATGACGCAGAATAAGATATATTCATTATCAGAACAGACAAAGCAGGTTTTATCCAAGTTAGATCAGGATATCAAGGTATATGTCTTTTATAAAAAGGGAGAAGAAGACACGAGAATTAATCAACTGCTTGATAACTACAAAAAGCTCACCCCGCGCATCAAAGTGGATTACCTTGATGCAGACAGAAATCCGGATAAAGTGATGAGCTACGGAGTAGAAACCTATAACGGTGTAGTTTTTGAGTCTGATAAAAGAAAAAAGATTGTTAACACCTATGAGTTATACTCATACGGAGAGCAGGGACAGGGAGAATTTCTTGGTGAGCAGAAGTTTACCAATTCAATAAGATACGTAACTTCAGAGAAAATCCCAACTATATATTTTATTGAGGGGCATAAGGAATTAAGTGTAAATCAGCTGTATTATCTGAGCAAAGCCCTAGAAATTGAAAATTATATCGTAAAACCTCTCAACTTGATTACACAGAAAACTGTACCTGAAGATGCCGATATGTTGATTTCGGTATTGCCAAGGGTTAATTACCTGCCCCAGGAAATACAGGAACTGGAAAAGTATTTTTCAAATGGTGGTAGAGGGATATTCCTGTTTGCTTCAACCCTTGTGGGTAAGCAGGATATCTCAGAGATAAAAGGTATGATGGCAAAATGGGGAATAGGTATTGATGATGATCTCGCAGTAGAAGAAAATCCGGATAGCATTTACTACGGAAATCCTGCCAGAGTTATAGCCAATATGCAGGGTCATGAAATTACCAATATGCTCAAGGAAAACAATCTTCTTGCCGTTTTGGGAGTTTCAAGAAGTCTTAAACTGCCGGTACAGACAGAAGGTCAAGGTCAAAACGGATACAATATTGAATCCCTGCTGAAGTCATCAGATAAATCATGGGGTAAGGTTAAGTTTGATACTGAACAAAGAACACCTGAGGATTTGAATGGTCCATTGGACCTTGCAGCAGCTATCAGTAAAAAAGTTGGAGATGCGGGGAATAAGGAAATGAGAGTCGTAGTCTTTGGAAGCAGCAATTTTATTCAAGACGCCGATGAATTTGACCAAAACCTGAAGCCCATACTAATACCCGGTAATTTGGATTTATTTCTAAATACTGTAAGCTGGCTGAAAGGTATTCCTGAAGAAATTACCATAAGGCCTAAACAAACACTTGAAAGCCCTCTTAAGATGAGTAAAAACCAGCAGATTACATCCTTAATAATCGTACTCCTGCTTATTCCTGGTGCAGTATTTGTGCCAGGGATGATTGTCTGGGCGAGGAGGAGACACCTATGAAATTTTACAGAAATGCAATTATCCTGTTAGCAGTGTTTATTGCACTAACAGCTGTATATCTGTATTTGCCGCAGCAAAGTGAGGACAAGGAAACGGAGGATAAAAAAATAACAGTTAAAAGCTTCAGTAAGGATAAATTAACGCAAATAGATGTCCAAAACCAGAATGGTTCATTAACCTTGACAAAAAACGGTTCTGATTGGATGATATCAAAAACCAAGGAATATAAATTGGATAGTGTATCAACAGACAGCTTCATTAATAGTCTTGTCGAGTTAAAAGCTGAAAGCATAGTGGAGGAAAATGCCCAGGACTTGGATAAATATGGTCTTAAAACTCCTAAATCCACAGTTGGTTTAAAAACATCTGATGGTATAACTACTGTATTCATGCTGGGTAATGAGTCACCCATCGGAGGCGGGTATTACTTAAAGACTTTGGATAGTAATACGGTATATATAGTTGACAGCAATAAGGCGGGAGATTTTTTAAGGTCCCTTTCAGAGTTTAGGGATAAAGCGGTATTTGAACTTAAGCCGGAAGATGTAGCCACTCTCACATTAATAAAGCAGGAGAAGCAAACTTTAAAATTTGTTAAGACAACCGAATGGGAAGTAAGTACACTGGAGGGCAATAAAAAGGGGAATCAGGAAGAAATCTCAAATGTTATTGATAAAGTTATAAATTTGAAGGTTAAGGATTTTGTGATTGATGATAAAGCTGTTGATTTGTCAAAGTACGGACTTGATAAACCCTTATACGTAATTTCTATTAATTTAAAAGATAAGCCGGAGGAGGAACTGATTGTAGGCAAGGATACAGGAAAGGACAGCATTTATGTTAAGAAGTCTTCCACAACAGAAGTATTTACAGTTGATAAACAGGATATAAACTTTATTGATAAAGACCCGAAGGAGTTTGTTAAATAATCATAATTTCTTCACCCGGTCATAGATATATATTATCAGTTATCTATAACAGGGTGTATTTATGTCTACAGATATTAAAAATATCATAAAAGTAGCAAGTGTAATTATTGGAACAGTAATTGGTGCGGGGTTTGCATCCGGACAGGAGATCCTTCAATTCTTTACTGTTTATTATGAGAAGGGATTTTGGGGTATTATTCTCGCCGGCATACTTTTTTGCGTAGTTGCCGCAGCGGTTTTAGACTATGTCTATAAGTGTAAACTTAAAAGCTACTCAGAATTCATAATACCCCTGACAGGAAAATATGCAGGAACTTTAATTGAAAGTATTGTAATGCTCTTTTTGGTATCCAGCTTTTTTATTATGATGGCTGGCTCAGGTGCGCTTTTTAAGGAGTACTTTGGCCTTAATACAATTATTGGAGCAGCAATCATGTCTGCAGCATGCTGTATTGTATTCCTTTTCAACTTTCGGGGACTTATTGCCATAAATACAGTTATTGCGCCAATTTTAGTGGGCGGTATAGGCTTACTGGGGCTATACATAATAGCAGTACTAAATATGCCTGTATTTGATGGAGAGGGACAGAACATAATAGGCAGCTGGTTTTCATCATCAGTTCTATACGTGGGCTACAATAGCATAGCTCTGGTAGCAATACTGGCAAACTTACTTCCCTATCTGAGTACCAGGAAGGTAGTTATCGGAGGTGCAATTCTAGGAGGCGGGTTGCTGGGGTTATTGGCTTTGGTCATTTATTTTTTGACAAGTCTTTTCTATCCTTATGTGCTTGAATTCCAGATTCCAATTCTTCAGGTAATAGAAAAGCTTAACCTTTCTGTTGGAGACTTGTACAGCTTTATTTTATTTGTTGCTATGTTTACCTCGGCTGTTTCTTCAGGGTTTTGTTTTTTACACAAGTTATCAGGAGATGAAATTTCTAAATTCAATCTTTACGCGGTAGTGCTATGTTTTATTGCAGTACCTTTATCAGTAGTTGGGTTTTCTAATCTGGTGAAAGTAATATATCCGGTATTCGGCTATATCGGATTTTTTCAGGTTATTATCATTATTACAGCATATTTGTTTAGGTTTCGCCTTCGGTAAGGCTCCCTCTCTATCTCTCCCTCACA
>DHFP01000196.1 GCA_002402315.1 Clostridiales bacterium UBA4821 | reverse complement strand
GTTTTTAGTTTTCGAAATGATATATTCATAAAAAGGAGGGAAGTAAGGTGCCAAGAAAAGGGTTTATACCAAAAAGAGATGTGCTGGCAGATCCAATTTACAATGATAAGGTTGTTACTAAGCTTATCAACAATATAATGATGAGTGGTAAGAAGGGTGTGGCGCAGAAGATTTGTTATGAAGCATTTGATATAATTAAACAGAAAACCGGTAAAGAACCGCTTGAGGTTTTTGAGCAGGCAATGAATAATATAATGCCGGTACTGGAAGTAAAGGCAAGAAGAGTTGGTGGTGCTACCTATCAGGTTCCTATGGAAGTTAGACCGGACAGAAGGCAAACATTAGGGTTGAGATGGTTGGTTGGCTATTCCAAGAAAAGAAATGAAAGAACCATGAGAGAAAGGCTTGCCGGAGAGATATTAGATGCTTCTAACAACCTGGGTGGAGCAGTTAAAAAGAGAGAAGACACCCATAAGATGGCAGAGGCAAATAAGGCTTTTGCTCATTATAGATGGTAATACATTGTACAAAAAGACAAAACTTCATGTCGGCAACTCGATAGAGAAAGGAGGAGAGTCATGCCAAGACAGTTCCCATTAGAAAAGACAAGAAATATAGGAATTATGGCACATATTGATGCTGGAAAGACTACAACAACTGAAAGAATTTTGTTTTACACCGGTAGGGTTCATAAAATGGGAGAAGTCCATGAAGGTGCGGCAACTATGGATTGGATGGAGCAAGAGCAGGAAAGAGGTATTACAATAACCTCTGCTGCAACTACTGCCGAGTGGAAAAACATAAGGATAAATATTATTGATACGCCAGGCCACGTGGATTTTACAGTTGAGGTAGAGAGGTCATTAAGGGTGCTTGATGGAGCCGTTACGGTTTTTTGTGCAAAGGGTGGTGTTGAACCACAGTCTGAAACTGTATGGAGGCAAGCTGATAAATATAATGTTCCAAGAATGGCATATGTAAACAAGATGGATATTATGGGTGCGGACTTTTTTAATGTTATCCAGATGATGAAGGATAGATTAAAGGCTAACGCTGTGCCGATCCAACTGCCAATTGGAAAAGAGGATAATTTTCAAGGTATTATTGACCTAGTTACACTGAAAGCACAATACTACAAGGATGACCTTGGTAAAGATATTGAAGAGCGGCCAATTCCAGAAGATATGAAGGCTGAAGTGGAGAAATACAGAAATATCCTACTTGAAGCCATTGCCGATCAGGACGAAGAACTCATGATGAAATATCTTGAAGGAGAAGATATTTCAGAAGAGGAGATTATGAGGGCTATCAGGTTAGCTACAATAAATGTAAAGATAATACCGGTTACCTGTGGTTCTTCATATAGGAACAAGGGGGTTCAGCAGCTGCTGGATGCTGTTGTGGATTATATGCCATCTCCTATAGATATACCGCCAGTTAGTGGTGTAATGGTAGACAGTGAAGAAGAGGTTAAGAGAAAAGCAGATGACGATGAGCCTCTTGCAGCGTTGGCATTTAAGATAATGGCAGACCCTTACGTAGGAAAGCTATGCTTCTTTAGAGTTTATTCCGGAACTCTGAATGCAGGATCATACGTGCTAAATTCTACAAAGGGTAAGAAAGAAAGAATAGGACGTTTGCTTCAGATGCATGCTAACCACAGAGAAGAGTTAGAAACCGTTTACTCCGGTGATATAGCTGCGGCAGTAGGCTTGAAAGATACAACAACAGGGGATACTCTGTGTACACAGGAAGATCCGATAATTTTGGAATCAATGGAGTTTCCTGAACCGGTTATATCTGTGGCTATTGAGCCTAAGACAAAGGCTGGACAGGATAAAATGGGCATTGCATTACAAAAGCTTGCTGAAGAAGACCCAACATTCAAGACACATACTGATCAGGAAACAGGTCAGACAATTATCAGAGGTATGGGAGAACTCCATCTTGAAATAATTGTTGACAGAATGATGAGAGAATTCAAGGTAGAGGCTAATGTTGGTAAACCTCAGGTTGCCTATAAAGAGACAATCAAGAAGAAGGTCAAGGCTGAGGGTAAGTTTGTTCGTCAGTCAGGCGGACGTGGACAATATGGTCATGTTTGGATAGAGTTAGAACCTCAGGAGGCCGGAATCGGATATGAATTTCAGAGTAAGATAGTAGGCGGAGTTATTCCTAAGGAGTACATTCCAGCAGTCGATGAAGGAATTAGAGATGCTCTTAATAATGGTGTTCTTGGTGGTTATCATATGATAGATATCAAGGCATCCCTTGTTGATGGTTCATTCCATGAGGTTGACTCATCTGAAATGGCATTTAAGATAGCTGGTTCAATGGCGCTTAAAGAAGGCGCTAAAAAAGCTGATCCTGCACTTCTTGAGCCTATAATGAGAGTAGATGTAGTTGTACCTGAAGAGTACATGGGTGACGTAATTGGAGACATAAACTCCAGGAGAGGAAGAATAGAAGGTATGGAATCAAGATCAGGTGCACAGGTTGTCAGAGGCTTTGTTCCACTATCAGAAATGTTTGGGTATGCGACAGACCTTCGTTCCAAAACACAGGGACGTGGAATTTATACAATGCAATTCAGCCATTATGAGGAAGTACCAAAATCAATAAGAGAATCAATAATTAGTGGCAGAGTTCCTAAAGAATAATTGTTTTTTGGTGAAATGTGCAGAATATATAAAAACTGTACATTTCATCAAACTAAATTATTGCATTTATTAAAATTTAAGTATAAAATTATGCTAAAATTTAATCATATCTCAATTAAATTTAAATATGTAAGGGTAAAGACCTAAACATATAAAAAAGAAGGAGGAGTTATATAAAATGGCAAAGGCTAAATTTGAAAGAACCAAACCTCACGTTAATATTGGAACAATTGGTCACGTTGACCATGGCAAGACTTCTTTAACAGCAGCTATCACAAAAGTATTGGGTTTTCAGGGGAAAGCTAATTATACTGCTTACGACCAGATTGACAAGGCACCAGAAGAAAGAGAAAGAGGTATTACAATCTCAACAGCACACGTTGAATATGAGACTGACAACAGACACTATGCACACGTTGACTGCCCGGGACATGCTGACTACGTAAAGAACATGATTACAGGAGCTGCACAAATGGACGGTGCTATACTGGTCGTTTCAGCAGCAGATGGCCCTATGCCTCAAACTAGGGAGCACATACTTCTTGCTAATCAGGTTGGCGTACAACACATGGTAGTATTCTTGAACAAGGTTGACATGGTTGACGATGAAGAGCTGATTGAGCTTGTTGAGATGGAATTAAGAGAGTTACTTACTAAATATGAATTTCCTGGGGATGATATTCCAATAATCAGGGGTTCAGCATTAAATGCTCTTGAATCAACATCAACATCAATTGATGCTCCGGAATACAAGCCAATTTTAGAGCTCATGGATGCAGTAGATAGTTTTATTCCTACACCTGAGAGAGACGTTAACAAACCGTTCATTATGCCTGTTGAGGATGTATTCACAATCACAGGTCGTGGAACAGTTGCTACAGGTAGGGTTGAAAGAGGAGTTGTTAAAGTTGGTGACGAAGTTGAAATTGTTGGTCTTGCAGAGGTAACAAGAAAGACTATTGTTACAGGTGTTGAAATGTTCAGAAAGCTTCTTGACCAGGCTATGGCTGGTGACAATATCGGAGCACTCTTGAGAGGTGTACAAAGAACTGATATTGAAAGAGGTCAGGTTTTAGCTAAACCAGGTTCAATTAAACCACATACACACTTTAAGGGACAGGTTTACATCCTAACCAAAGAAGAGGGCGGTAGACATACACCTTTCTTCAATGGTTACAGACCTCAGTTCTATTTCAGAACAACTGACGTTACAGGCGTAATTGACCTTCCACAAGGAACAGAAATGATTATGCCTGGTGACAACATAACAATGACAATCAAACTTATAACACCTATTGCTATCGAAGAAGGACTCAGGTTCGCTATCCGTGAGGGTGGAAGAACTGTTGGAGCAGGTGTTGTAACTGGTATAGTTGAGTAATTGATTTATAATAAAAAAACTTCTGCGGACTAGTCTGTAGAAGTTTTTTTATTTCTTATACAACCGCTTTAATTCCTCATAAAAGTTTTCCCGTGTTCCGGCAAGCAGTACAACTACTTTTTTACTGTCACTTTCATAGATGGCATAGGCGATTTCATAATTGATATTGGAATAGTAAACATCATAGCCATAAACACCCGAAAGGTCACCATGTTTAGGTTGACCGATATAAGGATTTTTGCGTATAAGCATGAGTGCAGTTTTAAATTTTTCCCTTAAGTGCTTGTCCTTTAGCTTTTTAAAGTAGCGTTCGGATGAAGGACTGAAAAGTAGTTCATACATAATTAGTCCTCCGTACAGAAAATATCCTCAAAGGTCGTAG
>DHFP01000267.1 GCA_002402315.1 Clostridiales bacterium UBA4821 | reverse complement strand
AAATTATTCTTCACTTAAATTAAATGCACCCATATCTATTTATCTATTACTTCTGTTCTCTCGGATTAAATTTTGATACTGTCTGGAACTGCTCAAATAACCTTCTTTCCTCATTTGATAAATTCTGAGGAATCAATATCTTAGTTTCTGCAAAAAGGTCTCCGCGTCCTCCTCCTCCACTCCGGTAGCCTTTACCCGCTAACCTTAATCTCTGTCCGGATTGAATTCCAGGAGGAACTTTAATGGATAAAATTCCATCTATGGCTTGAACCTTAACCTGACATCCTAATGCCGCCTCCCATGGTGTAAGTGGAAGATCAATAACCATATCCGAACCTTCCAGCTTAAATTTTGAGTGTTCCTTTACCCTGACCTTTATAAACAGGTCTCCTCTTTGTCCATTTATACCCGGGTGCCCCAGCCCTGACAATCTTATTTTTTCTCCATCCCTGATTCCCGGTGGTATCTTCACCATGTAGGATTTTGTCTGACCATCATACTCACGGATGGAGATTTTCTTTTCTCCCCCAAAGAACGCTTCTTCTAAAGTAACCGTCATCTCAGTCTCAATATCAGCGCCATCCTGAAAAACCGAGTTTCTAGTATCATATTGCCTTTCAGTATAAACCCTATAGCCGGATCCTCCTGAACTTCCAAATCCAAGCCCGCTGAATAGCTCGTCCAGATTTATTGCATTCTTCCCAAAGAACATATTAAAAAAATCACTAAAGGGACTTGTATCTCCTCTATACTCATACTTGCTTCCACCAAATCCATACTGGGAAGGATCAAAATCAAATCCATTATTAAAGTTTATATTGCTGCCAAGAGTATCATACTTCTTTCTTTTTTCTTCATCACTTAAAACTTCATAGGCTTCATTAATATCCTTAAACTTTTCCTCTGCTTTTTTATCTCCGGGATTGGCATCCGGATGATATTGCTTTGCAAGCTTTCTGAAAGCTTTCTTAATCTCATCCGGAGACGCACTTTTGTCAACCCCTAATGTCTCATAATAATTCTTATACTTCATATTATCCTCCCTAGTCTATTACGGTCGAACTGCAAAATTAGGCAAAATTACACTTACTATTATTTTACTTTAATTACCCCTAAGTGTAAACATAGTATTGTCTAGCTTTTGATAAAATTTTTGCAGAATTTGACTTTTTCTGACCTTCTAATATAGTTATACCATCTCAAAATATTAATATCAATTTATGATTTTGATTTTCTTTGGCTTTTACTATTCATTAATACTATCTACTATTCTCTTGTTACTTGATTAAATTCTATTGAATTATTTGAATAACCAATTTATATTAGGTAGGTAGTATAAAATATCGAAACAAACTAAACATTGGAAATGGAGGTCTGTGTAATATGCCTTTTTACGATTTAAAATGTACAAAATGTAATCACACCTTTAATATCATGGCATAGGTATCCCCTATGCCATTTCATGTTTCGACTTTCCTATCTCATACAAATTATTACCTTAGGTTCGATCATCATGGACGGCATTACGTATAATTTTGCATCTCTTATGAAAAACTAATAATAATTGGAAATTATTATTAGTTTTTTAAATATTTAATAGTATTTAATCAAGTTTAATTTTAATCCCAGGTATGGTTCAATAATCATTATTCATTAGGAGGTTCCCTATGTCTAAAAAGGAAAGATCATCTTTGCTCTTGCTGTATAAGTTCTTTAATCTTTTTGTATATAAAGAGCCTCCAGAACCTCATACTTTTGTATTGCCAGAGTTTAACGATGAAAATATTGATAGACATGAAAATACAATAAAATCCGAGTTAAAACAGGACAGCAGCAGTACAGATGATAAAACTCCCAAGAAAGTCAGGAAAATTAAAGAACCTCTTAATGTCCCGGAATGGAATTCGGCTAGGGAATCTGCTCCTGAAGAATATATGAATCCGGATAAAATCAGTTCAGACCTGCAAACAAACCTTGAAATCATCAAAAACCAGCTGAATTATCCTCAAAACAAGGATATCATTATCAGAGAATTCAGGCTTGCCAACCCTGATAGGACAAAGGCTTTTTGCGTATTTATAGACGGAATGATTGATATAAAAGCATTGTATAACCTTCTCGAATGCTTAATGGTACCGGAAAACTTCAATAGAAAAATAGATTCATCTGTTTGCGAGCTGATTCCTGAAGATATAGTCCGTGCCGGTGAGACATCACAAGAGTACAAGATTTCCACGACTATTCAACTGGTTTTGTATGGTCTTATTGCTGTATTTATTGATAGGTGTCCTTATGCATTGTGTATAGAATCCAAGGGATATGAAAAAAGACCTATTGAAAGAACTTTAACCGAGTCAGTTGTCTTCGGCTCACAGGAAGGGTTTGTTGAAAACCTCAGAACTAATGCAACTTTAATCAGAAGGCGGATAAAAAACAAAAACCTTGTAACGGAAACATTTGTGCTTGGAGATACAGACAACAATTCCTGTGCAATTATGTATATAAAAGGTCTGGCAAATCCAGCCTTGGTAGAAGAGGTTAAAAGAAGAATAAAAAGCATTAAAACCGATTCTATATACTCAATAGGGGCGCTGGAACAATTTATTGAGGATAGCCCCTTATCCATGTTTCCCCAAACTATAATTACAGAAAGACCTGACAGAATTGCATCATTTATAATAGAAGGTAAAGTAGCAATAATTGTTGATGGTTCTCCTTATGCACTGACAGTACCAGCAACATTAACATCATTAGTTCAAACATCCGAAAGCTCCAACCTGAGATGGCAGTTCGGAACATTTTTAAGAATTATCAGATTTATCGCAATGGGACTGGCATTACTGCTGCCGGGGATATACATTGCTCTTACTAACTTTCATCAGGAAATGATTCCTACCGATCTTTTAATTTCAATCGAAAAAGCAAGAGAAGAAGTTCCATTCCCAAGTATTGTAGAAATACTTCTGATGGAAATATCCTTTGAAATAGTAAGAGAGGCCAGTATTAGAGTTCCAGGAATAATAGGTACCACAGTTGGAATTATAGGGACTCTTATTTTAGGACAGGCCGCCGTTGCTGCAAAAATTATCAGCCCAATATTGGTTATAGTAATTGCTATGACTGGTCTTGGTTCCTTTACCATACCTAATTATCAGCTAAGTTTTTCAATAAGAATATTACGCTTCTTCTTTATTTTCTTAGGATATATGCTCGGTTTTTACGGCATATCCCTTGGCCTATTTGTTATGGTGGGGTTAATGAGCAGCATGAAATCCTTTGGAGTTCCCTTTTTATCCCCGGCTGCTCCCTTTACCGGGAATGCGTTCAAAGATACACTGTTTAGATTCCCTATTTGGAAGCAGGAAACAAGACCTGATTATATTCAACCATTAGATAAGAAAAGACAGCCCGGCATCTCCAGAGGCTGGGTTAAGTCCAAGCCCAAAGGCAGAAAGGAGCCGCCATGATCCAGAAAAGCAAAACCGGGGACTATAAAAAAGAAAGGGGACACTTTATCATGCATAAAATGCCGACTGCTTTGTTAATTATCCTTCTTTTGCTTCCGCTGCCGGGCTGCCATGATATTAATGAAATTGATGATTTGGTATATGTTATTTCATTGGGGCTTGATAAAGGCAGTCATGATAATATAAAAACAACAGTGCAGTTTACCAGCCTTAAGGAAGGCGGAGATCAAGAAACCGGCGGCGGAAAGAAGTCTTCAACGTCTGAAAAGGGTAAAGAAGGGTTTGATATATTGTCTGTGGAAGCACCGACGGTATTTGGCGCACTTAACCTGTTAAATACATCCTTGACCCGCCGCCTTACCTTTATGCATCTAAAAATTATTGTTTTCTCAGAAGACCTTGCCGGAGAAGGTTTATCTCCTTATTTAGGTATATTAGCGGGATATTGGGATTTAAGACGGCCGATAACCGTATTGGTAGCCAGATCAGGAGCTGAAAATTTTATAAATAATAATATATCGATTATTGGAACCAATCCTTCAAAAACAATAGAGCTTATTACCCGCCAAAGTGAAAGCACAGGCTTTTATTCCCGGTTCACGGACAGGGATTTTTACAGCAATATAAAATCAACTTATATTCAACCAATTGCAATACTTGCGGGAGTAAACAGCCCTAAGGCAGGCGCCTCGCCCCAAACCGGTATTATTTATAATCAGACAGCAGGAGATATCGGCATAAAAGGAGACTTAAAGAGAAATACAATGGGTACTGCGGTTTTTGACGGCGATAAAATGGTTGGCGAGCTTAACGGGGATGAAACAAGGGTCCTGTTAATGGCAAGAGGAGAATTCAAAAGAGCATTTATGGATGTCAGAGATCCCCAAAACCCTAAACGTTTTATTAATTTTGATGTGCGCCCGGCCAGAAAACCAAAGATAAAAACATGGTTTGAAGATGGAAAACCCTTTGTACACCTGACGCTGAATATAGAAGCAAACTGGGCTATAGCTCAAACCGCTGCAAGCTATGCGGACCCGGAGCTTCTTCCTATTGCAGAAAATGCCCTTAAAGAATATATCCGGGAAATACTGGATGAAATTATAAAAAAGTCCCAGCATGAGTTTAATTCGGATATATTCGGCTTTGGAAGGTTCATGGCCGCGCACTTCCTGACAATTCAGGAATGGGAAGGTTACGAATGGCCGGAAAAGTTCAAGGATGCCCATATTGCTACAGAAGTTGCTGTAAATATAAGAAGGCCGGGTATATCGATTTATTTATCGCCTGTCAGAAAGGCTGGTGAGTAGGATGCTTTATCTGATAATAATTTTTCTTTTGATTGTAAGTTTTTATACCCTTACTTTTGCAAAATATACTTGGGATCAGGGAAACAGGCAGGGCGCCGTCAGCATAATTATTCTGGCGCTGGTTACCCTGATATTTCCGGCGGCAGCTGCAATAATCAAACTTTAATTATAAAAGGAGCAGAGTATGATTCAGGAAGGTAAAATCGGAGCCTATGAAATAGTAAGCCTTATAACAATATCATTTATGTCCAAATTCTTTTTTGTCATGCCGACCTGGTTTTCCCAGGTTTTGGGGACTGCAATATGTATGGGAATCATTGTTTCGGGTTTAACCTCAATCATCGCCTTTTATTTTATATGCCTATTGATGAAAAGATTCCCCGGCAAAAGCCTTGTAGAAATTCTGCAAAAAGTATTCGGTACAATAATCGGAAAAACAATTATAATTTTAATTTCCATATATGGAATTGCCTATACTGCTATAACTTTAAGGGAGTTTAATGATGTATTGAAGACCATTACCCTGCCGTCAACTCCAATCAGCGTCATTTTTATTGTTTGTTTACTGGCCATGGTAATATTAAGCTGTTTGGGGCTTGAATCCCTGGCAAGAACAGCCTCTTTCTTTTCAATTGCTCTTCTGATTGGTCTTATAGCCGTATACCTGCTGTCTGCAGCAAGTTTTCGCCCCCATAGGTTTTTCCCGTTATTCGGATACGGATTGGATAAAATATTTTACTACGGTATTTGGGGAAGTTCTTCTTTTATAGAAATTTTTTTACTTGCTTTTTTTGTGAATTCATTGGGGGGAATTAAAAACCTTGAAAAAATCGGATATATAAGCATAATTATTTCAACCATATCAATATTATTAGGCTTTACAATTTATACCCTGCTTTCCCCATATTATACGCGTTCTGAGGTAATCTCCGCCGCATTTCATATAGTGCGGACAATAAACTTGGGAAAATTCTTTCAAAGGTTTGAAGCCATATTTCTTTTTGAGTGGATATTATCAGGCTTGTTTTGCTTGAGTCTATATTTTTATTTTATGGTTACATTATTTGCAAAAGCTTTCAGCCTGAATGATTACCGGCCTCTTTTAATACCCTATGCGGTATTAATCTTCACAACAGCATTACTTCCGCCGGATTTCTCATTTATCGTATATAAAGCAATACCGTTTAAACTATACGCATGGATACCTTTTTGCGGAGTACCGTTCCTGGCCCTGATTACTGCTGTAATTAGAAAACAAAAAGAAGACCGGAAACACACGTAGGATGCCGGCTATTTTGTTAAGGAATGATGAAATAATAAATTCCTATTTTTTTAATCTGTTTTATTAACATCCTTATTCCATTTTATATTTTGCCTTTCCCATTTCATACAAATTATACCCCTGTGAGTCAATAATTACAGTCGCCGGAAAGTTAACAACCTCCAGTCTCCTTAATGCCTCAGGCCCTAATTCAGGATAAGCAATTATTTCCTGACCGGTGATACATCCGGCAATCAGTGCTCCGGCCCCTCCTGTTGCTCCAAAATATATGCTTTTATTGCCAACTATCGAATCAATAACCTCTTTACTCCTTGCGCCCTTTCCAATCATACCCCCAAGTCCAAGTTGAAGCAGCCTCGGAGTATAAGCATCCATTCTCCCGCTTGTAGTCGGACCCGCAAGTCCGATTACCTTGCCGGGCTTGGCGGGACATGGGCCGGCATAGTAAATTATTTGATCCTTAATTTCAAAAGGTAGTTCTTCTCCCCTATTCAGGGTCTCAATCATTTTCTTATGAGTAGCATCCCTGGCTGTATATATGACACCGCTAATACTTACCACATCTCCCGCCTTAAGGCTTATAATAACATTCTTAGTAATTGGAGTAATAATTTTAATCATTATATTACCCCCTCTGCATGACGGGTAACGTGGCAATTAATATTGACTGCCACAGGTAGACCGGCTATATGGGTAGCATAGGTTTCTATATTTACCTTAAGAGCTGTTACCCTTCCTCCCAACCCAAGAGGTCCAATTCCAAGCCTGTTTATCTTTTCCAGAAGCTGTCCCTCTAATTGGTTTAAATCTTCACGCGTGTTCTTAGCATCAACCGGCCTTAGAAGGGCTTTCTTTGCAAGCAGTGCCGCTTTTTCCATAGTACCGCCTATACCAACCCCGACAACAATTGGCGGACATGGGTTTGGTCCAGCCTTCTCGACAGTTTCAACCACGAAATTTATAACCCCTTCAACTCCGTCTGACGGCTTCAACATTCTCAATGCACTCATATTTTCACTGCCAAAACCCTTTGGCACTGCAAGTATTTTGATCTTATCTCCGGAAATAATTGAGTAATGTATTACTGCCGGAGTATTATCTCCGGTATTTTTACGGTTTATGGGATCGCCTACAACCGATTTTCTAAAATAGCCTTCCTTATACCCTTGTCGTACACCCTCATTTATAGCGTCTTCCAAATTACCGCCTGTGAAGTGCACCTCTTGTCCAATTTCAATGAAGACTACTGTCATGCCGGTATCCTGGCATATTGCAATATTCTCCTCAGATGCAATTTGATAGTTTTGTATGATCTGGTCAAGGGTGCTTTTACCTGCTTCTGATTGTTCGTTTTGTCTGGCCTGCTGAATGGCATGTTTCATATCCTGGCTTAAATGGCAATTTGCTTTTATGCATAGGTCTTTGATGGTACTAGTGATTTCTGCAACGTTAATCTCTTTCATTATCCACCTCATCTTTAGATGTGTTTTACTTCTATATATTATCATATTTAGTTGGGGTAGAGAAATATTAACGTTTGAAATTGTGTTTATTTTTTT
>DHFP01000155.1 GCA_002402315.1 Clostridiales bacterium UBA4821 | reverse complement strand
AACATTACAAAAAATATGAGTAAAAATAAACATTCCACATTCAATAGAAGGGATTTTTTAAAATATGCATTTTTATTTGCCTCATTCAATTTAATACCAAAGCCATTAAGGTCTTTTGAAAATAACATTATAACACCTATTATCAGAAACGACTTAGAAACCTCACCAGCATACTCTTCATTAAATAATAAGCCCTTTGAGTTACTTAATTTTGCCCACGTAACAGATGTGCATATTGTAGATGAAGGTAATCCTTTAAGATTTGAAGAATTAAAAGTATTGGGTTTGGATGAACCGATCTTCTCCAGACTTGCTCCCATTATTGGGGGTATATCAAGAGAACAGGACCCATATTCTGCTCTTCTCTGGGATGCAACAATCAGGACCATTAATGAATAACACAGATTAAAACCAATGGATTTTTTAATTGCAACAGGTGACCACACTGACACTGATTTAGAAAATGAGCTTAGATGTTTTATTGAAATTGCTGATGGATATATATATCAGAGGACTACTTTGATAGAACAGGGAAAAAAGAGGTGGCACCGGTAAACCCGGCATGGATTGCGAGCACTCTGCCATGGTATGCTGCACTTGGCAATCACGATGTAATGTATGAGGGAAGTGTCAATAATAAATTACTCTTTGGAAGGCTTGTAGGCCTTGTAACAAAAGAAGGCATAAAGATTGATGAGAACATCCGAAGGCTACTGCACAAGTTTAGCATTTCTGCGTCAGACGAATTATCAAGCATGAAAGAAATCTAGATTTATATAGATCATCAGGGTACGGTTTCAATAGCATGCATGCTCCATATAAGGGATATTATAGTTTTTCACCAAAACCATTTATGCACTGTATCATATTAAATACGGCAAACTATTACCCAGATGGTGAAATCCCTAAAGAGAGCTTACCAGAGGGCGAATTTGATAAAAGACAATTAATTGTCAAAGGCCCAGTAAATTCCCCAGGTAAGGGCCCTTAAAAATCCCCACTTAATGTGATAATAACCTTCAGTTAATAGGAAAGAGCTGGAGGTAAATAAATGAAGGGGGTTGATATGTATTATGCTGTGAAGGTACTAATTGAGCAAGGCAAAAGTATTGCTGGTATAGCAAAAGAACTGGGGATTGATCGAAAAACGGTAAGGAAAATAAGGGACAAGGTAAGTGGCATTGGAGTTAAAACGCCAGTAATGATAAAGGGTAGTAAACTTGACCCTTATAAGGATGAGATTATCTTTTACATTGAAAGAGGGTTGTCCGCAGTATTAATCTGTGAAAAGCTAATAGCAGAGAGAGGAGTTGATATCACTTACAGTGGAGTTAAGAAGTATGTGAGAAAATTGAAAGGTTCTAAACATTTACATATTCCCATAGTGTCACCACCAGGTAAAGAGTCCCAAGTAGATTTTGGTTATGCAGGTTATTTCAATGATAATGGTAAAAAAGTAAAAGTATGGGTGTTTTGCATGAGGTTAGGTTATAGCAGGTATGATTTTTATGAGTTAGTTACTGATCAAAGTGTTCCTACTTTTATGAACTGTCATATTCATGCATTTGAATACTTTGGTGGTGTACCAGAGATAGTAAAGATTGATAATCTAAAGTCAGGTGTACTACATGCTAATTTTTATGAACCAGAATTCCAGCATGAATATGTCAGTATGCTTTTATATTATGGCAGCCATCCACTTGCCTGCAGAGTAAGAAAACCAGAGGAGAAGGGTAAAGTAGAATCAGCAGTTAAATATGTAAAGAATAACTTTTTAAAAAGTCTTGATACAAAGGACCTAAATATTGCAAAAAAGAGGTTAATTGAATGGATGGAAAATAAATGCAATATGAGAATACATGGAACCACCAGAAAGGTGCCAAGAAGAGCCTATTTAGAAGAGGAAAAACCATATATGTTGAAGCTTCCAATTAACAGATATGAAACCTATGTAATAGAAAAAAGAAGGGTTAATAATTATAGCCATATTTCATTTAAGTATAATTATTATTCTGTGCCATATAAGTATATTGGAGAAGAGGTAAGTCTCAAAGCAGGCAGAAACATTCTTAGAATTTATAGTCAAGATTACACAGAATTGGCTGTTCACCCACTACATAATGGCGCAGGTAATTTTATCACAAATGAAACCCACTTTCCATCAAATAAGAAAAGAAGGAATACTGCATATTATGAGCAGAGATGCAATAGTATTGGAGCAGACGTATTAAGATTTTTCATAAATCTTAAACATAATAAACCAACTGAATATCACAGACTAATTCAGGGTATTTTCTCACTAAGAAAGCTCTATAGTGATTATAAGATAAATGCAGCCTGTAAAAGGGCAGATATGTTTGGCTGCTATAGCTATAAATCAGTGAAAAGAATCTGTGAAGATGGGTTATTTGAAACGTCTAATAATACGGATATATCAGTTACTGGTGGAGGATATGGCAATGACCTTAGAGTATATGATGAGTTAATTGGGGGTGCAGAGTGAACCAGCTGAAAAAGAAGATTCAGCACCTCAAATTATCTGGTGTTGCAAAGTCCTTAGAATCTAGGAATAAATATGCCATAGAGAATAAACTAAGTTATATAGATTTCCTCGAGTTATTGATAGAGGATGAATATATAAGCAGACAATCCAATTCTTATGTTAAGAGATTAAACAGATCAAAATTAGATACTACAAAGACCATTGATACCTATGATTTCACTTACCAGCCAGAATTGAATAAAAGTGAGATACTTGACTTAGCAAGTTGCAGATTCATCCACGAACATAAGAATATAGTTTTTATGGGTAACCCTGGAGTTGGTAAAACACATCTTGCAAATGCAATTGGTATAGAAGCCCTAAAACAGGGATATAAGGCACATTTTATACATGCCAGTGATATTATCTCTAAGCTTATGTCTGCAAGGGGTGACGGTACTTACTATTTTATACTAAAAGAATTATTAAATGTAGATGTACTTATAATTGACGAGATAGGATTTAAAAAGATACCACAAAACTCTGTAGATGAGTTCTTTGAGGTTATAAGAAGAAGATATGAATATGGCTCAATTATTATAACAACTAATCGACCCTTTGAAGAATGGGCCAATATATTTGGTGATGCTGTCCTTGCATCAGCTATTGTGGATAGAATTGTTCATCACTCATGTATAATAAAAATAACAGGCAAAAGTTACAGAATGAAAGGGTTGACTAATGTTGGTGAATGAAATAAAAAGGGTGGGGAATTTATAGGGCCGTACCCTGGGGATTTTTGAGGGCCTTTAACACATTGAGCGGATGATAATTTATGGGCTCTCTATTTTTCATAGATTTTAAATGTTGAGACAGTGTGTTTATAGGTTTTAATAATTTATTTATGCCTAAATGCATTGATATAATAAATATAATGATAAATAACAGTGTTAATATAAACACAAACATTCTTATTATGTGAAATGCGGATAGTGTTTCGTTCGCAGATTGTTCAAGGAAAAGGTAAAAATTATTAGCATCTAATTTTTTTATGGGAGTGTTCATAGTTTTGTGTCAGGATATGTTTACTTGTAAATATTATCATAGTTTTAATGCCTTCTCAAGCCTGCCCTCAAAAAATATAGATAATTGGGATAGAATAAGCCCCCAGTTTGGAATTGGTTGTGTCCACTTTTTCTTAGCATTTTGGATTCCCATGTAAAGAAGCTTTAATAGACTGTCCTCATTGGGGAAAGCTCCCTTGGTTTTGGTAAGTTTTCTGAATTGTCTGTGCACAGATTCTATAATATTTGTAGTATACATAATTTTCCTGATTTCAGATGGGTATTTAAAATAATTTGTAAGATTATTCCAGTTATTCCTCCAGGAAGTAGTAACAATTGAATATTTTTTACCCCATTTGTCTTCAAGATCATCTAAGGCTCTCTCAGCAACATCTTTGTTTGCAGCTCTATATATAAGTTTTAAATCTTTCATAAATGCTTTCTTGTCTTTAGAAGCCACATACTTTAAACTGTTCCTTATCTGGTGTATTATACAGAGCTGGACTTCTGTCTTGGGATATATACTGTTTATTGCCTCAGGGAAGCCTTTTAATCCATCTATTGACGTTATTAATATATCCTCCACTCCTCTATTCTGCAGGTCAGTTAGTACTGACAACCAGAAGTTGGCCCCTTCTGTTTCTGAGATATATAAACCCAATACATCCTTTCTACCATCTAAGTCTATGCCTATGATAGTATAGACTGCTTTAGGCATATATTTGCCATCTTCTTTAATCTTATAATTTATTGCATCAAGCCAAATAAAAGGATAAACAGATTCAAGTGGTCTATTCTGCCATTCTCTTACAACTTCAATAATTTTATCTGNNGCACTAATTGCTCCAGTTGATATGGAAATACCATATATATCTTCAACTTCTTTTGATATATCAGTATAACTCATCCCTAACCCATACATGGCAATAATTTTAGATTCAATCTCATCACTTAATGTATTCTGATATTTCTTTACAAATTGGGGTTCAAAGGTACCGTTACGTTCCCTGGGTACATTAAGTTCAAATGTACCACTTGTAGATTTCATCAATTTGCTACTTTTACCATTGCGTCTGTTATTTTCTTCTTCACTATTATTATTTAGATGATAATCTAATTCTGCTTCCAATGCTGCTTCTGTGAGTTTTTTAACAAGGGGTGTCAGAATACCATCTTTACCTGATAAGGGTTTACCACTC
>DHFP01000122.1 GCA_002402315.1 Clostridiales bacterium UBA4821 | reverse complement strand
CCTTAATATCTGTTTCTTTTAACCCCGAAATCGGAACCCCATTTACGTTATAAGAATAAAAATAAACTGAATTCGTAGCGGGTCCAGAAAGAGCCTGACTGGTAATTTCAAAGTACGAAGGGCTCGTTTGAGCAGAAACAATTGGGGAAAATAGGTTTAAAAGAAGACTCGTTAGGAAAAAAGTAATAATGAGAAGCCATTTTTTAATCACGACAATCCTCCAAATTTGATTACTTTTCATATAAGTGATTCAAACTTGAAATCCAAATATGAATAATATTTTAGATTGTAATAATTAATTACTGTTCCAACTCGTCAAGATGCTGTTTCTAAAGCTTTATTGTATCTTAATATTTGAAAGATGAACCCTCCCCACAGCTATTTGCAGGAATATGTCCTCTTTTGATTAAATTGGTTGGACGGATTGCGCCATCTGTATAAATTTGAGTACACCAAAATCAAAGTCTTCTGGTGCCGCCATAAAAGAAAGATGTACTATCTTTTCATTTACTTCGATAAATACATCTTGGACGCGATAAGGCGCAGAACCGCCATCAACCCACCGATAGCGACATGACCATGCAACCAAGCCTGCTTTTTGACCTAATAACTGGAACGGTGGTATGTTCTCCCCGATGAACGCCGAATTTACATTATATCGATACTTAATTTCGGCAAGATTTTGTGCAGTCAAGTTTTGCTCAGCACTGATATCAATATTGATCGAATAGTGCCGCCCTTCAATTTCATATTTACACCTATACACTTCAGCGTCTGGTTGTTTCAATTCAATCCATCGCATTGTAGAATCAATGGAAAAAAGACAAACAGAGGTGGACACGATCTTATTATTAGGCATCGAAAAAACCACCATTAATTAATTCAATTTTATTTACATCACTAATATTAACTCTAACGCTATTGCTAGAATTATCCCAATAAACATTTATAGCAGCATCTAAACCTTGGTCCTTAAAAGTCTCCTCTAACTGCTTTTCATAAAAAGATGCATAACCTCGCTGGTTTAATATAACTTTATACTCGCTGGAAGTATAGGTATTATCCATGTTAAATATTGATTCTCCTGTCTGCAGTTCCGGATTAAAATCATAGCCACGTGAATGTGCCAGTATTTCCGAATGAACCCTTTCGGAAATTGAGGCTTCAAATTCTTTTTCAAGACCATTCCAATTTATCTCATCGATCTCTTTTTCAGATTTAATTGCGGGACTCAATTTATCAAATGTCTGATAAGGTTTTTCAATGATTTCTGTATCGACCCTTTTAGTCTCATAGTCAATAGCGTGTTGCATTTCATGTGCAAGAGTTTCTCTTATATCATAATTATTTGATAACTCATTATTTAATAAAATAGAAGATTTATTTGGTGAGTATACACCTTTAGCCCCTGGAATCGTAGAAGGATCTACCCAAGTAATTTGGATAATTTCGCCATTTTCAGCACCAAAATAATATTTTTCGCCATCTTTGTCATATTCAAAACGAATGTTCGCCGCTTTACAATCATCTAGTAGCTCTTTTCCTCTTTGATCATCTAAAAAAAATTCAAAAACCCCATCAACATCTTTTTTAAAAAATATGCCAAAAGGGTAAAGAAAACTTGTTATAAACGAACTAAATGAACTAGAGATGACATTATTTTCAGAAATTATTTTTAGATTTGAGCCTTTATCTACTTCTATCCACTGATTAATTTCAGACTCTAGTTGTAGGCCTAAATTAGAAAGCTCTAATTTCAGCTCAGTAATTTTATTTAAGACTGCCCCCGTTTGAGATACAAGCTCTTCACGAGAGCCTCCCTCCCAAGGCATTGATTTCAATATGCCAGCCAAAGAGTTGGTATTCTCTTCGATATAATTTGAACTTTTTTTAATTGAATTTGCTAAATTTGATACTACTTCTGTATCCATGTGAATGATATGAGACATAAGCTAACTTCCTCATTAAAAATTCATGAACGCTCCCTGCGGCAAGCTGCGGGGAAATGCCCACTTTTGATTCTATAAAATAACTGTAAGTCCGACTTAATTAATAAGGCATAACTCAACTCAAGGTATCATGTCAATAAAACTATAGTGAGCTTCTTCGGGGGTAACCGCCTGATATGTCAATAATGAGTACGTTTCATTAAATACAATAAGGTGGCTTACCCAATATAACCCTTCAGAAAACTGAAATAATTCAAAGTAACGACTGCGACAATTTTTCTTATCATTAATGTCATAAATCATCTGAAATTTAATCCATACATCAGGTGTAATAAAAGCTTCTAAAAAATGATCACCTCTCAGGCTCGGTGGAAAACGATTCTTATTTAAGATCTCGAGTGCTTTTTCATTTTCCCCGTTCTGATAAAAATAATTCGCAAACTCCAGGTCATTTTCTTTAATCATAAATGAGGCGTTCTTGTTACTGTTTTGCAATTCAATCAAATATTTATCAACTATATAATCAAACAATTTATTACTGTCTCTTATTGCAGTAATAATATAATGGTCTTCCACCTGCTGTAACTCAATCTGCCATTGCGGTTTAAAGTATACCAGACTTGATTTGTTAGAGGATATCTCCGTGATAATTAGAACATGATCGGCTTTTAAACAACAGTAAAATAAAGCGCCTAAGACCTTATCTAAAATAATTTGGTTTTCATCATTAATTTTTAGAACCCCTGCCTTTTTTAATGAATCCAAAGCGCTGGCATCATTTTTCGCTTGCTCTTTATCAGTCAATTTGTCAGTTGGATCTTCTATCCCATAAAGGATCCCTGGCCCCATAATCTTTGCAAGAAACCAAAATTCTTCTGATTTAAACTTCACCGTCAAAGCATCATTGGCATTTAGCAATTCCATAATATTCCTTATTTAATCTTACTTATTTTCAAAAAATGCTACTGAATTATTTTTTTTATGAAGGTCAGATGGAGAATATATGGCATTTCTTCCAGTCGCTGGATCAATTGTAATAAAATTGCCTTCTTCATCTATGTTGTCAACGACTACCCAGTGTCCATCAACTGTTTCATTTCCGTTTTTATAAGTTTTTACGTGAATAATTATTTTGCTTCCATTATTAAATTCATTTGCAATATTACTGTTTGACACAACTTTATAGCCGAAATCTCGCCCCGGCATTTGATCTTCATAAAATTTTTCAATAAACTTATAAGAACCCAAGTTCGAAGAACCTTCTTGATAACCTCCTGGATGATTATCTAAGAATGCATCAACGTCTACAGGTGTGACATTTGCACCGAACTGCCTACCAATGATTGCGGCTGATGTAATTAAGCAACCAGCAGAGGCTATAGTCTCCGGATCGTCATCCTTATTGTTCATTTTTACACCCTTGTAGTCTCCTTGCCTAAGTGCAACTGGCTCAACCGGCTTGCTGGGTGCCACAGGAGCAGGTTCTACTTTTACGCCTTCTCCCACTTCTCCGTTCGTATCCGGTGTTTGTTGTTTAGGAGCTTGGGTGTTCGGCGCAGTTCCCTCAGGTTTTAACCAGGGTGCCCATGAAGGAGGCCAAGCCCCGTCTTCCCAAGGGAAATTAATACTTTCGAACCAATCACCGACTTGGCCAGAAACAATGGGGATGAAGGTAAAAGCTGGGATTGTTATTTTTGCAATTACATCTACTATACCTTGCCAAGTATTATTCAAATGGTCAAGAAAATTGCGCCAAATATCACCGATAAATTCAAACGGTCCATTGAATTTGCTGGCTAGCTTCTCCCACTGCTCTGCTTTCTTCTCCGCTGCTTGTGCCATCAACCGCATCGCTTGGGTCGTCTGTGCATTCACCCGCAGCAGTGTCTCTAAGTTGCTGACGTATTCTTCCCGCGCTTGACTCTGCCAATTGGCTCCCTTTACACTCGCCCTGATGCTCGCCATAAGCCCATCGATCGTGTCCGCTTCCCTCCTCAAGGCTGACGCCATCATCCTTACTTGATCGGTATCCATCCTGATACGCATCGTGTTAGCTCTCCTTCATACCAAGGTTAATCTCAGTGGTATATGCCACCGAGCTAAGGCTACGCCAAGCTGGCGAAGACAAAAGATGCGGAAGCCAGCTTGGCTTTACTATTCAATTGTGAGGGAAGCTTCTTGCTACCCCATGCGGGAAGCCATTTCTTGCCACTGTGTAATCTCAGTCTGCAGCGCCGTGGCGAGTTCCCCAAGCGCCGTCAGTTGCT
>DHFP01000157.1 GCA_002402315.1 Clostridiales bacterium UBA4821 | reverse complement strand
ATTACCACCCGTCTGAACAGTAACCATTTTACAAGGTTTAACAATAATATATTATTTTATGTATTGTATTCTTAATAAAAAAGTTATAGAATATGCCTTAGGAATAATATGGAAGTTATGGAGTGAGGTGCAAGAGCATGTTTGGATTTAAAAAATTTCAAAAGGCTAATCCTAATGGGAAAAATGCACTTGATTGGTCTATGATAGATCTAGAGATAGAGTTATCAAAACAGAAGGATAATGATTTACATAGTAAAAATATAAAAAATATAAAAAACATTCCTTCAAAGAAGCAATACTATAATTACAGTAATGATACCACTAGAAAAAATTAGATTTATTATTTTAAATTGTATAGAAACTATTGAAAAAGAACAATATAATTTTGAAGAATTGGAGGGAGGCTGATGTATTGAATCTCATTATAAAACTACTTATTACTTCAAGTATAATCTATATAGCTGACTTGTTATCTCCCCAAATAAATTTCTCTCAATTTTGGCAGGCTATAATTATTGGGGCAGTATACAGTTTGATTAGTTTTTTAGGAGATATTTTATTACTAGGGAGACTTTCTAATATAACTTTAACATGGATAAATGTTATAGTATCTACTACGCTGATATGGTCTTTCAGCTTATTCAATACTACATCTCATATAACTTTTTCGGGCTCACTGTTTACAGGAATTCTATTAGGATTTACCGAATACTTAATACATAGGTCAATATTGGCAAATAGAAGAAGAGAAATTATATAACTCTTTTTACTTGGTTTTATTTTCTTTAGGCTTGTATTAGGAAGCGAAAAAGAATTTACAAAATGTTTTAAGATAATTGCTTCCAGTAATTACTTTGAATATGTAAATTCTTTTTCGCAGTTAATATAGAATTATTTTCTAAAATGAAGTAAAATAAAGAAGGGAAATTACACCACGTGACTAGTTATAGTATTATAACTGAGGACAACAGTATACCAGATATTAAAAAGGAGGTCATTTATGTCGGTAAATATAGTAAACGAAATTGGGAAAATAGAAATTTCTGACAATACTATTGCTACTATTGCAGGTTTAGCAGTATACGAATGTCCAGGAGTAGCTGAACTACCCAACAAAAAAATATCAGATGGGATTGTTGATTTTCTGGGCAAGGAAAATCTGGCCAAAGGCATAAAGATTCGCAATGAGGAGAATAGAATATCAGTTGATGTTCACATAATAGTTGAGTTTGGGGTTAAGATTTCCGAAATTGCCGATGGTATTATCTTAGCAGTTAGAAAACAAGTACAAAATGTTACATCATTTGAAGTGGACAAGGTAAATGTGTTTGTCGAGGGTATCAAAGTGGACAAGTAGGCAGTGAAAATGGTGATAAGCGTCGTCTGGCGTTGTCAGCAGGCACCTTTAAAATGCTCACCACTAAGGAAAGGGGACACACCATACTGGAAATGAGATGTGAGAAGTTGGAGGTTGGATTTAAGTATTGCTTCGTAGACCTTCCGTATTTCCCACTTCAAACTTCTAGAATTGGGAATGTCCCCTTTTGAAATATATATTGACTAGCAGCAGGGAGAGTATTGCTTAGGAACGATGAAATAATAAAACCCGATTTTAAAGCGAGATAGTTTTTGCAAATACAAGGCGGAGGAAGGCGTAATAATGGTGTTATTGCAACTGACGACAACGAAGTATTTGCGGAAACTAGCCGATTTTAAAATGGGAATTCATTATTTCATCGTTCCTTAATACTCTCTTTTTATTTTCCATAATGATACTTTGTCTGGAAATACATTTTAAAATAAGGTAAAATATAAATATATAGATTAAATATTAATTCTTCAGGGAGTAATAAAATTGGAGGCAATACCTGTTTTAAAGAAGCCTATTCAATATGTTAAAGGGATAGGGGAGGCACGAGCGAGGTCATTAGAAAAATTGGGTATAAACACAGTTGAGGATATACTCTACCATTTCCCTAGAGATTACGAGGACAGAGCTTCGATTAAAAAAGTAGTGGAACTTTATGATGGACAACCGGCTTGTTTTAAAGCAGTGGTTGTATCCGGAATGACAGAAAACAGGCCAAGAAAGGGTCTAACCATACAAAAACTAATTGTAAAGGATGAGACCGGTACAGCAGTCCTAACCTGGTTTAACCAGAGCTATCTAAAGGGTAGTTTTCAACCAGGTCAGTATTACATGTTTTATGGAAAACCTGCCAGAAAATTCGGGCACCTGGAAATCCAAAATCCTGTTTGCGAAAAGTTGGATGAAAACTTGAAAGAAACGGGTAAGATTATCCCAATATACCCATCAACTTCAGCCTTATCTCAGAAAATACTTAGAAGTGTAATAAAGACATCTTTAAGTCTGGTAAACAATCAATTGCAAGAATTTTTACCTCAAGAAATAAGGGAAAAGTATAATCTCGCAGAGATTAATTATGCGCTTAATAATATTCATTTTCCTATAGATAAAAAAAGCTTTGAATTTTCAAGAAAAAGATTGGTTTTTGAAGAGATGTTACTCTTACAGCTTGGTTTGCTTTCAATAAAGAATAAAATAAGTGTCGATACCCATGGAATATGCTTCAAATCAATACCGGACACTGAGGATTTTATTAACCGGTTACCTTTTTCACTAACTGAAGCACAAACCAGGGTTTTTGGAGAATTGCAAAAGGATATGGAAAGCAGCAAACCGATGAATAGGTTAATGCAGGGGGATGTTGGGTCTGGAAAGACTATAATTGCAGTGCTTGCAATGTTTAAGGCTGTAAAAAGCGGGTATCAGGCTGCGATGATGGTTCCAACGGGTATATTGGCTGAGCAGCACTATAATACGTTCGGCAGTCTGTTTGAACCTTACGGTATAAAAACAATTCTGGTTACCGGAAACCTGACACAAAAGCAGAAAAAGCAGGCTCAGGAGCAGATTTATGAAGGCTGTGCAGACATAATAATAGGTACCCATGCACTAATTGAAGAAGGTGTGCAATTCAATAATTTAGGACTGGTTATAACTGACGAGCAGCACAGGTTTGGAGTACGTCAGCGTGCTGTACTTGCTTCAAAGGGGAATATGCCGGACGTACTGGTTATGACAGCTACACCTATACCCAGAACACTTGCTCTAATTCTTTATGGAGATCTGGATATTTCAATAATAGATCAATTGCCGCCTGGAAGAAAGAAGATAGAGACTTACTGGATTGAAGAGAGTATGAGAGAAAGGGTAAACAAATTTATCAGAAAACAGTTGGAAGAAGGAAGACAAGCTTATATTGTTTGTCCCCTTGTTGAAGAATCCGATGCAATGGAAGCAAAGTCTGTAGAAAAGCATGCCGAGGAACTTCAAAAGGTTTTTGCTCCCTTCAAAGTAATTTTTCTTCATGGGAAAATGAAAGGCAAACTTAAAGATCAAATAATGAAGGAATTTAGCAGTGGCAAAGTTGATATTTTGGTTTCTACGACAGTTATAGAGGTTGGGGTAAACGTACCTAATGCCGCTGTAATGGTTATCGAAAATGCGGAGAAGTTCGGGCTTGCGCAGCTGCACCAACTCCGGGGCAGAGTAGGAAGGGGGAGCGCACAGTCTTACTGCATACTGATTTACAATTCTGACTCTAAGATTGCGCTTGAAAGAATGAAAGTTATGCAAAAAACCAATGATGGGTTTGTAATTGCAGAAAAAGATTTGGAGATGAGAGGGCCGGGAGAGTTTTTTGGTACAAGGCAGCACGGGCTTCCCGATTTGAAGATTGCCAATCTCTTTAAAGATATTGACATACTAAAAGAAGCTCAAGAGGAAGCAAAACAAATCCTTGGCAAAGACAGGGAACTTAGCAGACCGGAATATAAATCAATCAGGCAAAGAGTTTTAGAACGCTTCTCTGAAAGGGCTGACGAAATAAGTTTTAATTAAATGGCCTTGGAGCGCTTTTTATTCTTAGGACTATTGGATTTAGAAATTAGTTTTCCCACCATTATTTGAAAGGGGAGAAGGTAATGAAGGCTTTAATTGTCTACTACACCATGGGCGGCAGTACGGGTATAGTCACAAAGGAGATAAAAAAACATTTTAACTTTAATGTTTGGGAAGCAGGTATTAGACGGGTTAAAGCTAAAACAAACTTTATCAAGGTTCTGTTTAATACACTGTTATCCAAGCCTGTTGAAATCGGACATGGTAAATGTAATTTAGATGAATATGATATAATACTTATAGGTACCCCTGTGTGGGCAGGGAAACCAAATGCTGCAGTATTAGCCTTCGTTGACAGCCTGCCGGACTATAAAGATAAAAAGTTTATTTGCTTTTCGGTGTCTCTCTTTGGGCAGAATAAAGCTGCGGAAATAATAAGTAATGCAATAACTGAAAAAAAAGGAACAGTAATTGGTACATACTCTTTTAAAGCAAAAAATTTAAAGAAGAATTTACAGGATGAGGTTGAGAAGTTTTTAGACATACTTAATGTTCTGGAAGCGGTACAGTGAATTACCGAATTTTTGATTTTTACTCAGGACTCAGCACTCAGGACTATAGCATTTAAGGGAGGCAATTTAATTAGATGCAGAAAATGAAGATTTGGGCGACAGGTTTGCTTTTAGCTGCATTAGCAGGTGCTATAATTTCATGGCCTTACCGTGAGGATTTCTGGGGAGGCCTTGCTTTGGCAGCATTCGAAGCATCCATAGTTGGTGCGCTGGCTGATTGGTTTGCAGTTGTTGCCCTTTTCAGACACCCGATGGGATTAAAGTTTATTCCACACACAGCTATAATTCCTAACAATAGAAATAGGATAATTGATTCGATAGTTTATATGGTGGAGAATCAATGGCTAAAACTTGAGGTAATTAAGGCAAAGATACAGAGCTATAATGTCTTTGACAAGATTTGTTCTGTTTTTCAGTCAGATGAAGGAAAAGAAAGGTTAAAATCTTTAATTGCTTCAGTTTTGTCAAATACAATTAAGGATATTGAACCTGAAAACATTGCACAGTTTATTTTGCAAGCTGTAAAGGAGAATCTTTCTGAAATAAAGGTATCGCCTGAGCTCGTGCAAAAACTTGAAGTATCGTTAAAGGAACTGTATAGCGATGATATTATTGACTTTTTTGTTGACGGTGCAAAAGGTTTGCTGGATAATGAGGACTTTTTAATAGTTACCCGTAATACTCTACGAAAAGCTGCAGATGACTATACAAGAAGAGGATTCTTTAGAAGGATGGGGAAAGGACTGGGAGAACGATTCGAACTAATAAACTATGGTGAAGCAGCTGAGTCTATAGCAGGTAAACTGAGGGAAGTTCTAGATGGAATCAAATCCCGGAATAACCCATATAGGGAAAAGATAAAAGAAGGGCTGATTAACCTCAAGATTATTGACCGGAGCAGTATATCAACTCTTTTCGAAAACGGGATTCAAAAAGCTGTATTAACTGAGGATGGCCATAGGGTAATGGTGGAAATGGTCAGGAACATAAAAAGCCAGTTATTCACTGAGCATCTTGAGGATTCTGTAATTGTAAACTACCTTACTGAAATGGCAGTAATGCAGTTAAATACCGTGGCCTCAGACGAGAAAAAGAAAGAACAGTTTGAAGACTGGGTAAAGTGTGAGGTATTAAATATAGTTGAAAGATACCATGGTGTTATTGGTAAGCTGGTTAAAGAGAATCTGCAATCATTAAACGACCAGGCTTTTGTTGAGTCATTGGAGAACAGAGTGAGTGAGGACCTGCAGTGGATTAGAGTTAATGGAACAGTAATTGGTGCTATTGTTGGATTAGTACAGTATCTTATATTACACTTGATTTAATTCATAAACAAAAATCAGACGAAGTAATCACTGTATCATCCTTCGATAAGAATATAAGCGGAAGGATATAAGGAAGGCTAAGGGTACTTTCATTATTGAATAGATCTAAAACGGTTTCAAAGTAGCCATTTAGATGCCCCAAAGAATGCTCTAAAGTTCTTATAGTTTTTACTAGCATATCCTCGTGTATAGCTTGTCCTTTGTCTATACATTTGCATTATGCTGTATATCTTCTTCAAAAGGTTTATATAATTTTTTATATCCGTCAAGGAAAGTTTTTGTTCCTTGACTAGAAATTGTTGCATCATTTAATAATCCAAGTTTTAAATGATTATTAAACCGAGGGGTGCATTTAATTTAAGTGAAG
>DHFP01000198.1 GCA_002402315.1 Clostridiales bacterium UBA4821 | reverse complement strand
CATGGTTTTTGCACAAGTCAAGTTATTAAGATATTTTTCAAATCTGACCTGAGATTCCTGCTCTCTATATCCACTCCACAAGGAATATATAAACAGACCGTTATTTAAGTGTGGTATTCTTTCTAAGTATCCCTGAATAGAAGGTCTAACAATCATTAGGATTTCACTTTGCTTTTGCCCTATTTTCTCTCTCGAAATATAATAATCTGAAAAAGCTTTTGCATACTGGCTGCCTATTTTTTTAAATATCTTCTGAGTCAAATGGTATGGGAAATATACTTTGATATTTGGATATTCCTTTGACGGATAGGGTAGATTATTCCCCAAAGCTCTCAACTCAGCCAACACATTTGCAGTATATACATCAACAATAAATAATCTTTTCGAACGCACAGCCGCCTTATAAAAGGTTACTAAGCGGTCTATGTTCTGACTTGAGCATTGAAATAATACAATACCATCTATTGCTTCTGCCTCTTTTGCTATTCTAAGCTCTAACGCAACCTCAGTTGGAACTTCCTCATCTACGCGTCCAAGCATAGAACCTTCTGTCAGAAATATATCTGCCTGTTTTGTTGCTCTTTCAATGAATCTGTCAAAGCATATTGCCTTGCGGCCATGATTTCGAAAATCGCCAGTATATATAACTACTTTGCCATCAAAACATATTTCAAATGCTGCTGCATCAAAAGCAGAATGATCCATTAGATAAGGTGTAATTGTAAACCTTCCAATTTTAAACGTCTTATACATCTCAAATTCAAAAAATTTTGTTTCTATTTTTTCTACACCAATGAACCGCTGACTAATTTCAATTAGCTTTCTTGTTCCCTTCGAAACATAAAGTGGTATTTGGGGATTTACAAAGTTGGCAAAGCCATAATGGTCTAAATGTGCATGAGAAACTATAACAGCATCAAAGCCTTTTTTGTCCCAAGAATACAATCCCTTAATATTTGGCAATATTCTTTTACTTACTAATTCTTGTCCTGTGGCATTTAATTCTCTACTATTAAACGGCTCACCGCCAAAAACAAGCGGTTTACCTATATCAAGTAGAATGCGCTGATTTTCACTTTTAAGTTCTATGGCACTTCCGCCGATTTCTTTTGTGCCCCTATGGATTATTAAGCTTGCCATTTTAAATCACCATCATTATAGTCATAAAGAAGTTTATTAACGCTTATATTTCCATACCTTGAAAGTCCTTTGTTAAACAAATCAACCACTTCATTATCAATAAGCGGATGAATAGTATCTACTAGCAGAAAACCCCTCAGGTTAGAAAATTTCATCTTAGTCAATTCATTTATTCCTCTTGCTTGGCTGGTTAATGCCTTCTCTTCAAAATTCACCCATCTGCAATCCTTACAACAAGCTTCATTTAGTATCATTAGATAGAAAAACAGCTCTGAAATAATACCAATCATATTATTTTGGTATTTGAGTTCATACACATAAAGTGTATTTGTATTTACATCCGTACCCCAAAGGTCAATAGCACTAAGACCCCTTGTAAAAATGGCATTTTTAGCTTTAACGCTACCTCTAAAAAGTCCAACAGGAAGTTGACTATTTAAATATGTAACTCCTGTTTTATCTTTTAACAAATTAGAATATTTATCTGCAAAAAGCGATTCAACGCCACGCTCTTTTTGCTTATCTGAGCAGTCTGTTGCTTTATTTTGTAAAGGTCGGTTAAGTAAGCAGCTCTGAATCTTCAACCAGGATATAAAGGCATGAACCTCTTGCTGTTTATCCGTTTTAACAACAAACCATTCTGGGTACATTTGCGAGAACATATATACTCTAAACAAAAATCTGTTATAATGAAGCCGTTCATTCTTAATTGAATTAATCGGTAAAACAATGTTGCTCCAATCTAGTATAACTTTATGAACAATGCGGTCTGTAAGCCAGCGGCGTAAACACAAAAGCCATCCCTCAAAGGCTGAATTATTGTCTTGCATATTGCAGCATGGTTTTTGTATTTTAACTGTAAGTACTAAATTTTTTATTTCAACATCAATATCTCTCGGCAATCCTATCTTTCCTCTTGTTACTCTGCAAACCTCTCGTAATTTTTCTTCGATTTCACCTTTACTCATATAAGTGGTCTGCCACAAAACATATTCCTCGAATAAGTTTTTAAGAGTTTTAGAACTTGTTTGGTCATTTTCTTGTGAGTCTAGTACATACTGAATATCCTTAAAAGCATTTAATGCATTTATTGATAGTGTTATTAATTCAGTTGATCGACTCGAATCACTATTAATCTTAGCAAGAGCCTCATTTAATGCATATATTACATCTTCTGCCCATATAGCATAACGTGAATATGTAGAACTACAGTTCCCTTCTAGTTGGTTTGCTGAAGCTCGAAACAATCGATCAAATAAATACTTGTGCTCCATATCTTCATTTTCAATCTGAAAACTCCTGAATACAGTTTCTTTGGGAAGATTCCTATAAAATTCTATAATTTGTTTAATACTTTTGAAAAGTTCATTATTATCCAGGACTTTCTCACCCTTTCTACTAACAACCATATCGAATAATCATTTTTTCAATAATAAAGAAAATCTTAAAGACTGATATTTTAAGATTTTTCTATGGACTTTTAACATAACTTTTCTTTTAATTCTATGTTTTTTGCTAATTTTTGTCAAGAAACGTCTTTCGAGTAAAAAAGGGACCTTTCGGCCCCTCAATACTCCTCCGGCAGCAATACAGTAGTCACACTCCTATCTGCCTCAGTAATCACCCAGAACTTCTTACCTCTTCCCGACTTATACACCGAGAAAATCCTGAAGCCCTCCTTCAACGCCAGCTCATTCTCCTGCTTATCTTCCTTGCAAAGCTCTCCCCAGTCACCGCTTGCATGCCTACTTAGTACATTTGCAATCTCCTCCCTGGTCAACGCCTCCAGTGCTCCTGGTGTAGCAACCACCTGGCCTAACTTAAACTTACTCATAACTAACAGCTCCTTTCTTCCTTTTTCTTCAGAGCCAGTATGCGAAGTCAAATTTTATTGGTTTACATGAAATTTGCACTGCAAATTTGTATTCTGATAGAAAATTTGACTCACATAGTACAATGGAAAGTCAGGAAGAATAAGCTCGCTTAATAATCACTTCTTGCCCGCCAAGCAGCCTGACCAAAAAGGGGGCTACCCTCTTCAGAATAACCCCTGCTCTTTCAGACTTGCATACTTTCCGTCTTCTCCTATGATTATATGGTCTAGAACTTTAACCCCTATAATCTGACCCGCATCCTCCAGCCTCTTTGTGAACTGCACATCCTCTCTGCTCGGCCGAACATCTCCACTAGGATGACAATGAAACAGTATCATTGACGCTGCATTGTTCAGCAAAGCCTGCTGGAATACTTCCCTGGCTTCAATAACCGTCTGATTCAGCCCTCCTACCGCAATAATATGTAATCCTGCAATTCTATTCTTAGTATTCAGTGCTATTATCCCGAACTTCTCAACCGGAGAGCTACTCAAGTTGAATACCTTTTCTATCACATCCCTTGCTACCTCAGGAGAAATTACTGACTCCTCCAGAGAATAGTTGATACCTCCTTCTTTGACAAGCTTCACAGTATATCTGTTAATCCTCATCGCTACTCACCCTTTCCTTTTTGTTTGAAAGGACACAATTCGCGTAGCTCATGAGGAATACGTCTTTACGGAGTGAATTTCAAGCAACCGTGGAATAAGTTGAACGGCAAAACCTTGTCTCTGCTTATGCCGCGAAACGTGCTTGAAAATTCTAGTGGAGTAAAATTGTATAATGGAGAGACACGGGAAAGGAAGGTGCTCCCTGCTAAAAAACTACAAAGCAGCCCAAATGCCTCTTCAGATATACTCAATAACCTCTTTTAAACCTTCAACATAAATATTATTACACTTTGAAATTTATGCTGAAACACAAATATCTTTCGCTTTTATATGAATTGATCTTTCTTGCCAACCAAAATATAGCATAATGACAGCATTTTCTCTTTTTACAAGTGTTCAAATACTCCCGGAATTTAATGCTCATATCCTATTTTGAATAATAGTTTTGTTTCTAACTCTTTGGTTTATCAAGGTTCATCTTGCAGGGTAGCTTGCTGGGTAACTTGCTGGGTAACTTAGTCACTAGCTTGGTCACTAACTTGGTCAGTTAAAGAAGTAGCTGTTTTGAAAACATGATTTTTACACTACCTCCATAAATTCCTCCGGCTTGGTAGTCATCAGCCTGTATTCCTTCTCACTCACCTCAAACTTGCACGGCACAATCAAGCCTCCTGCAATAATCAGCCCATGTCCACAATCACTATTAGTCACATAATTGAGCTGTGCCTGACTTAGCTGCAGTATATCGGCAAGTTGCTTCCTGTCTGCTGCAGCCTGGTCCATCAGAATTATAAACTGACTATTTGAAAGCATTGACCTGGCTATATCACTCTTCAACAAATCCTCTACATTCTGAGTAATCCCTGTCGGAATTCCACCATACTTCCTGGTCCTCTTGTACAACTCATAAAGAAACCTGCCCGAATACTCATTATTGAACATCAGATATATCTCGTCCATGTAGAGCCAGGTCCGCTTCTTCTTACCCCTATTAGCAACAATCCTATTCCATATATTATCCAGAACTACCTGCATCCCCAAAGGCTTTAACTGATCACCCAACTTGTTTATATCATAGCAAATCAACCTATTATTTAAATTCACGTTTGTCTTTTCAGAGAATATACTCAAGCTTCCCTGAACATATAGCTCCAATGACAGTGCCAGCCTTTGAGCTTCCTGTTCTTTCTGCTCCTTCAATATTCCAAAATAATCATTCATAGTCGGAATATTTTCAGTGTTAAAATGTGAGTTAATATATTTCTTATACGTTAACCTTGTTACCCTGTCCAGTATTGCCTTTTCTTCTGATTTTAGAGGTCCGATAAGCTGGTCAAATATGCCTATCAGGAATTCCCCTTTCAGCTTCAATGGCGGCTCGTCATCTCCATAATCCTTCTCCATATCAAAAGGATTGATATGAGTATTGCTATTAGCTGAAATGGTTACTATCTCTCCCCCAAGCTCCTTTACTAACGGTATATATTCCCTCTCCGGATCAATCACTATAATATCGTCACTGGTGCAAAGAAATACCCTATACAGCTCTGCCTTGGCAGTCATTGTCTTTCCGCTTCCGGGAGTACCAAGTATAAATCCGCTGGGATTCTTTATATCGTTCTTCCTGTCAAAGACAACAAGTGAGGATGTAACCTTATTTATTCCATAGAATAAGCCTTTACTGGAGAACACATCTTGGGCTGTGAACGGGAGTAGGATGGCTGCTCCATCGGTCAGGACCTGCCTCTTGATACTAAGCCTGTTATTGCAAAAGGGTAGAACACTGTTAAGTCCAAACTCCTGTCTGTGGGTTGCGATAAGTGCCCTGACTCCATGCTTGCTGCATATATTCTGGATAACCTTTGTATTATGCTCGAGATGTTCGATAGTGCCTGCTGTTAAGCAAATAAATATCCCGACACTAAAAAGCCTCTTATCATTTGCCTGAAGCTCGTGCAGCAGTTTTCTTGCAGCCTCTAGATTGTATTCAAGATCAAACGGTGGTAGTTTACCTTTTTGGGCTGACAATATTTTATCTGCTTCCATTGCGATAATTCTTCTTCTGATAAACCTCATTGCATCGCTAGTGTCAATGTTTTCAACGTGGATTGATATATCCACATTAAAGCTCAAGCTCAGAAGGTCACCGATAAACCTATCAGATAATGTATTGGGAAGGTCTCTAATAAATAAAACTCTTTTATAGTCAGTTCCTATCTCTATATATGAAGCTCTGAACTTGAAGCTGGATGGACATATGTAATCCTTTACGTTTACACCCCTTGCACCTAAATCCTCCGATAGACTAAAGGGCTGCATTCTTTTTAGTCCCGGGTTATAAGCATCATAAAGTATTTTTAATATTTCTTCTGCTCTAAGCTTGATAACTCTAGCATTGTATTTCTTAAAGTGCTGTTCAATACCAGCTATCCTTCTATCAAGCTCCCCAAGCGCATCTGTATATTTGTTACCGCTGCACGAGATTGTAAGGTATCGTTTCCTGTCGGCAGCCTTCTTTGATATAGATATATCACTAATCCACTCGCGGTAATTTTCAAGGTCATCCTTATGGGTTTCATGGTTCTCAGGGATAATATTCATTACTTCCCTGGTGTCAAGCACATCATTAGTAAGGTACCATTGGATATAGTAGTCTAAAGAATTCAGCATTACGCAGTAATTGTTGAATATATCCTCCTGGTCATTCTCCCTTGCAAGACTGTAGTTTATATTATCTATAGAACATATGGCTATATAATTGTCCTTCGAGGTTTCAATAAGGCCGTCCCTTGTTATGCACTCAAAAGGTATTGTCTGCTGGGCAGTCTTTGGAACCTTATAAATTTTTAACTTTTCTTTTCCTATTATTTTCAGAAATTTCTTCAGCACCGCTTACACCTTCCTTATATTCAATATTATTCACTGCTGTCTCCCAATCTGGTACAAACGGTCTTTTCTGGGGAAGTAAGAATTCCCTCATCATATAATAGATAAACTTTTCGCAAGTAACTCCCTGATAAGTATAGAATCCTACTGCAATTATGGGCAATATGGTAAATATAATTACAAACTGCTTTATGTCCTTCTGGAAATCGAGATAGAAATAAGTAGATGTCCCTACCATAAGGGCAAGTATCAGACATATAACCTGCCTCAATGTATAGTTTCCCACTACTCTTTCCTTATAATTGCTTATCTGTGCATTTATATTTACAACCATAACTATCCTCCTTCTAACGTACTGCTATTGCAGTCCCTATTGCAGTAATAAGGCTTCCAATGTTGAAGCTTGCACTCCTGCCTATTCCAAGAAGCTCTTCAAACTCTTTAGGTATCTTGAACATTGATACAATCAGTACAATTACGCACAGAGCGCTGCCAAGTGCACCAACCGGTATGGCATTGGGCAGGGTAATACAGGTTATATATATAAGAAATACCAGGTTGTAAAAGAATGACTTTAATACAACAGCTACAAACTTTCTCATATAGCTTTTAATTATGTCGGTGGTTTCCTCGGTAATATTGCATACAAATACCAGAGGACTTATAAGCATGTAAAACATCAGCTGTATAAGCCTGAACATCAGTACAAACTGTACACACAAAGCAGCAATCCATATTATCCAGCCTGTAAGCAGCACCATCAAAACCGAGCTTAATGTTGCCGTAGCTGATTCAACAACACCTTTATCAACAATTGCATCCCTGAAAGCATCTACAATATCACCTGATATCCTGCTGTCAACAAACTGTATAAATGCATCGTTAAAGTCTATTATCCACTGCATCAGCTGTCCGGAATAACCAATCAGCATTACGGTTACTATAAGTCTTAAGAAGGATCTTGTTGCAGTTCTGCCGTATTCAACGCTGCCAGCCATTGATTTGCCAAGGTTTATTATGAATCCTATGGTTGCAAGTGTTATACAAAGAGGTTTTAAAGCCTCGTTAATAACATTTACAACCGTAGGACTGGCTTCATTCCAAAGAACAGGAGTATGCTTAAGGAAGGTAGGTATTGTATTCAAGCAGCTCTCTACACAGCTGTCAATCATATAAGAATACATCTCTACCGACCAATCTTTGAATGACTGGTATATTGCATCCTTTATCGGTTGGGTAAGGTTATTGGGTATATTCTTTATTGCTTCAATCATTTCATTGAAGTTAAACCAACCGTTACTTTGCTCACTCTCAGCATATACTGCGCAGCCAAAAGAAAATGAAACTATAATTACTAGTATTAGTACTTTTATATTTATCTTAGCAAACATAAGCTTCACCTATATTCTGAAACAACACAATTTTAGGTGGACCAGTCCCTAATAAGATTAACTATGTTATCTGCCTGACTGCAACCAGCAGTAAATATAACCGCAGCTACAGAATGCTTCCATCCCCTGGACTTCATGTGCGGATCTTCTTCCTTTATTCCTCTTGCAACGTTGAATATGCCGTAAATAACCCAGATTACTCCACCCTTTGTCCCCCATCCCTTGATGGCTATTGCAAGGTTTGTAATAAAGGCATCAACCGGGTCTGTTGCAGCATAAGCTATTGAAGTAAAAATAAATGTTATTACTACAAAAATAAGTGGTATTAACAATTCCCTACACCTAAGAAATTTCCCTGCTCTCATTCCTGCACCTCCCAAAATCAGTGTTTTCGAATATACTCGTATTATCTTGAAAGAATTCTGCTTCTTTTGTCTGTTCTCTTTTTATATCAGCTTTAGTCTTTGTGAATGTCTTCATTTGTTCCTTAGGAGCTTCATCTTCATCAAAAACCGGTTTAAATTCTTCATATACCGGTATGTAATTAGAGTTATACTCATTATGGTTTCTCTTCCTTAGTTTTGAATAGTCCTTATGATATGTAATGTCATATTTATTAGCCATAACAGGGTAAAGGCCCTGAATAATGATTATGCTCTTCCTGGGTTCAAGCCTTGTTATCTCATCAGGCATTAAAAGTGGTCTTCCTGTTTTACCTTCACCTTCTGTTTTGGAGCCTCTAACACTGCTCCTAAAAGGTACTGATAACGACTTTGTTTTACTGGTAACAGTTGATTTACCTAACCGTTCGGAGATGAACTTTGCCGTTTCAATATCCTGGGTTCCTAAAAACAACAGGCTGTCGCAGTTACCCATAATATCTGACCATTCCTTCTCATATCTGGCTTTTAACTGACCTAAAGACTGTACTACAATGGATACACTTATTCCCCTGGGCCGCATTGAAGCCACCTTGCTTGAAAAATCAGGTATTCTCCCTATATTACTGAATTCATCCAATAAACAAATTACCGGTATATTAAGCCTGCCTTCATTCTTATCAGCTTCACAATACAGTGTCTGAAATATCTGGCTGAAGAACATTGAGGATATAAAGTCATACGTCCTATGCGAATCGCTTGTAATAACATAAACAGCAGTTTTATTTCTTCCTGTCAAGCCCAAATCCAGAGTGTCTGACGCTGTAAGCCTTGATACAGCCTCGTTTTGTAGTGCCTGAAGTCTTACACCAAGCCCTATCATTATGTTTCCTCTGGTTTTGGGATCACCTGATAAACAAAATATCTTATAAGATGTTAAGGCTTTATGACTATCAGGAAGCTTAAAAAAAAGCTCGTCAAGCTTATCCCCTTTGCTGGCTGTCAATAGCAGGTTGAGTACACTTGACAGATTTCTCTGCTTTTCAGGCAGCTCGTATAATACATAAGTAATCAATGCAGTTAAAAGAGCCATTTCCGAGTTAGCCCAGAAGCTGTCTTCTCCAACGTTTAAAACACCTTTAGATGTATTATCAATAATAGTTTTTGCAAGCACCTGTATATCCTGCTGGCTGTTTATATAGGCCAACGGATTATATGAATCAGATGCATTAAGGTTGACCAGGTTTAAAACCTTTACCCCATACCCATTTGATTTTAAATAGTCTGACGTATGGTCGAATATTTCACCTTTGGGGTCAGTAATGATGTAACTGCCATTCATCTGCAACACGTTTGGCTTGATAAATCCCCTGGATTTACCCGTTCCACTGCTTCCTATTATCATCACATTTTTGTTTAATGGTGAATCCATATCCAGACACAGCTTCTTTCCCAGGATAATCCCTTTTTCCGGATTCAATACCTTACGTATTTCAACCATATTGGACCACTTTGCAGAGCCGTGGATTGTATTGTTATAGCTGCTTCTGCTAGACCCTTGATGATAACCGAATACTATAGCAACAAAAAATATATAAAGCCCCTGATAAGAAGCAAATTGCTTAAATAGTTCAGGTTCTAAAAATATCCTGACAAGGTCCAACGGATTGTTCATGACCTTATCTGCCCCAATCACCAGCACTCCAACAACCACTAAATCTGCAATTATTAATAGTACTATCCACATCATTATTTTCGGTATAAGCTTTTTCAAGAGCTATCTTCCTCTCAATCTTCTGGTTAAAGTATTGGAGATTTCTTTTACCTGCTCAGGATTCAACATGTTTTTATTCTTATCAAACGGATATACCATGACTCGTGTTCCTATATCCTTTTCAGCTGCCTGCCACTTTAGACCCTTAGAGTTCAAATACTCTGAAATCGTCTTTCTATCTTTATAATCAAGGTCCACATTTACAGCACTATACCTAACTTCATTCCCTATTAGCATTTTCCTGAAGTCCATATATTTGCTGCTGCCATAGGTATGCTTTCTAACCCACCTGGAATACGCCCTGTACTTTCGCAGCTTATCGCCATCCATTTTAAGTTTTACTAGAGAGTATATGCCATAGAGTACAAATAAGGCTGAATTACCTCTCACCATTATCCGGACTGCACTTTTAGCCAGCCTTCTCGTTTTTATTTCAAGCTTTTCTTTTTCTATAAACTTGTTGTACTGGCTTTTAAAGTTGATACTTGTTTCATAGCTGTGCATAAAAAAGTTTTTAAATTGGGTAAATTCATACTTATTAAGGTTTAGCTTATAGGATAGCCCGTGTCTATCCTGGTATGTAGGCTTTATCAATAAATGCACATGCGGGTGGCCGCAGTTCATATGCTCTGAAGCAATCCAGTTGAGCTTTCTTCCTGAATATACTTCATAGTTCCTTAAGGTATCCCTGATAAACTCCCTATAATTCATTCCTGCCTTTTTATACTCATCACCACTCAGACTGATAACAACCTTATATACCTTCGGCGAATCCGCATGGGATGTAATTCTATCCTTCAAGCCCTTATTGAATTCCTTTACGTCTGCATGCTCTTTCTCCCTGTCAAATGCTCCAAGGTCTCCCTCTCTGCTCCTGAAGGCAATATACTTTGTAGACTTCCTTGCAGCTGTAAGATTTTTAGTATAGCCGATTTTTACAAACAGCATCTTCATCACCTTCTTTGCTATCAAGCTGCTTTACAGTTTTCTTTCTTGCCGCTTCATAGATTTCATCTACTTCTGCCAATACCTTTTGGAGAATGTTTTTGTCAGTTCTTTTTATATAGTCAGTTGACACTGGAAGAAGTAAATTCAGCATAATGCCCATATCCAGCTTTATTTTAAAGATAACGCTAAGCAGCTGCTTTTCAAGCTTTGTAAGACGCTTATCAATGGGCATTAATAAATTTGAAAAGATAAATTCGTCTTCTTCACCCTTTTGCTTTCTAATATAATCCTTAACAGCTATTTCAAGCTGGTTTGAAATTGAGTCTTTCTTTACCCTGCTTGCAATATCTGCAAACTCTTTGTAAATCGAGCTTTCAATTATAACCGTCCTTCTTTCCCTCACACCCCTGTCCCCCTAAAATAGCTTGTATTAAATTTTATGATTGGGTAACACGTTATATTCCTTTAATGATTAGGGATGGACAATGATGGAGATAAGAAAAGTAATATTTGGAGTAATACTGGATTGATTTGAGTAATACTAAAGAAAGGCTTGATATAAGCGTTTGAAGTATGTAGTCATACTTCTCTATCTCTGCCTTACCCTTTGAAAAAAGGGTCAGATTTCTTTCGGTTCTGAAGCTTAATAAACCGCTTAAAAAGCAGGAAAGACGTTTTTACGTGCCCTTCTCCAGAGCTGGCCGAACGGCAGCAAATTATTCCTATTAGTTTGTGGATAGGAATATTTTGCTCGGCTCCCACACATAAATACGTCTTCCCGGGGCATAGGTTTGTCCTTCAGAGTAATACTTAAAAGGCTTGGTTTTCTGGGGTTTGTGCTGGCCGGGTAATACTTGAGTAATACTGATGGAAGGCTTGAGATTGGGATTTGAAGTGTGAGCAGTATTACTGGTTCTTGTAATAGTAATACTGTTTTTGCCTAATATTTAGCCGTTTTGAAGAAGTATTACCGGAGAAGTAATACATTTCTGAAATAATGAGTATTTCCCTTAATATAAGGGTTCGGGCGTATTACCGGTAATACTAGCGAAGCAAAAAGACGTTTTTATGCGCCCTGCCCATAAGCAGCCGCAAGGCAAGAAATCTTTTCTGTGAGCATAAATATTTTCTTGTGGCTTACTCATAAATACGTCTTTCAGCATATCCATAACCTAATTTTCTGCATTATCAGCTATTATTTTCCAAAATGTTCTGGAATTACTATCCTGGTATGATATAATTTTACTGTATATTTAGATAAATAAAGTATTTTAGATAAAAGCCCGTATATAACCTAGCTATGTGAAATGCGATGAATATTTACTCCGCATCCGTGCCTCGATTATTTAAGATGATATAGTATGCATAATTTAAAAAGTATGTAAAAAAGGTACAATAATAATAAAATTTAATTTTGGGGGCGGAAGATGAATAAAGTTGTTTGTGGTATAGATATTAGTGGCTCAACAGCTTCAGTTATTATTTTCACTGGTGCTAAAAATGATTTTAATGTTAAGAAAACAAAACTTACTAAAATTATGTTACAAGATGATAAAAATCAGAATAGTGTTCATTCTTTTTTACAAACATTTGAGAACTTCATAAGGCAAGAGAATGTCGATAAAATTGGGATAAAAGGTAGAGCAACTAGTGGACAGTTTAGTGGAGGATGTTTATCTTTTAAAATAGAAGGATTAATTCAATCTATGAACTCCGAAGTTAACATTATTAATGCAAATTCAATATCTTCAAAATTTAAAAAGGCAAGTATAAATACTGAGTCTTATGATATCTTTAAGTACCAAATTGATGCATTTAAAACAGCATATTATCTTTTGGAGGACTAGCACTGATTATGAGTTTTGATATTAATAAAATTAATATTAACGAAAAGGTAAAAGAAAGCATTTTAAATATGAAAGATATTGCAATTGATGATTATTGTGATAAGGGCCAGAATGACGTTTTTTTTGGAAGGCATAATATTTTTAATTGCAGAGTGGCTTTGAAATATTATTATTATGGTGAGGATTCTCATAAAGAAGTACAATTATTAAAAAGCATATCTCATAAAAATATTATTAAGGTTTGGGATGCTAGAACTGTTGGCAATGGATGGGCTTATTTTATTACGGATGAGATAAGAGAAGGAGATTTAGATGCAGCTATTAATTCTAAAAATTTGGGACAGAGTGATGCTGTTAAGATAGTTAGAGGAGTCCTAAATGGTCTAGGAGTAATGCACTCAGCACCAAATCGAATCCTACATAGAGACTTAAAGCCTGCTAATATTCTTCTAGGCAAGAATCATACATCTTTAATTGCGGATTTTGGTTCTGTTAAAATAGTTCCTGAAGATAATGAACTCATTTCAAGTTCCAAACATTCGCCACTATATCGCCCGCCTGAAGCATATAATCCAGGAGTATATACTTTTGCATCAGACATATACCAGGTAGGAATAATACTATTTCAATTATTAGGAGGCAAGTTATCATATTTCGAAATGGATTATTTAACTGTGAGACAAAAAAATAAATATAATAAATTAAAAAGTGATTTTGATAAATCAAACTATGTAGATGAAGTTTTATTGACTCTAGCAAAGAAATCAAAATTGCTCGATATGGATTCATTACCTTTTTTTATGCCGTTGTCGTTAAGACGTATTATCAAGAGTGCAGTGAACCCAGACTATAAACTTAGGTTTAAGAGTACATATGAGTTCTTATTAGACCTACATAAAATTGGGGAAATTCAAAATTGGTTTATACATGGAGACCACTATGTTTTAAAAAGTTGGAAAGGAAAAGATTATAGAATTGTTAAAAAGAAAGATGAGTATTTATGTGAAACTAAAAATTGTTCAAATCAAAATTGGAGAAAAGATTCATATATTAAGTCGGGTTTGCTTGATGAAGTTTACATGAATTTATCAAGAAAGATATCATGATTTAAGTGGTTGCCATGCTACACCGCCTCGCTGGGCAACGAGCACCATCAAGGAGAAGGGCTTTGTAGGTCCGGCTCTACGACGCCAGAGATGTGAGACGTTGTTAAATCGGGCACAATGGATGCCGCTATATTTAAAGTTTTTTCTTTAAAGGAGGGAAAATGAATATTGATGTTGCACCTACTCCAGGCTATGATGAATTTACTGGTTTTATCTTTGTAATTTATCTTTTCCTTATCACGTTTCCAACTTTCCTAATAATATCTGGGTGGTTAGGAATGATTAGAACTCAGGCTACATTAAACTGGAAAGAAAAATTAAAGTATCTATTAATCCCATTATATTTAATAATTAAAAATCGAAATAAACTCAAGGATATTAGATACATTATATGGACATTTTTACACGCTATGCTTATTATCGACTTAATTAGCTGGACGTTATATCTGATGGGATTTGGGATATTGATTTATAGAATTACAAACTATTCTATTTTCCCAGGAGAGTATAGCTTTTATTTAAATGTGATGGATTATATAATTGGTGACTGGAGTCTGCCTAGAATTATACCAGCGTTTGCAATATACGTTTTGTTTACTCTATCATTTTTTATAAATAGATCGAGTAAGCAAGAGGGAAATTTCGTGGAAAATTGAAGTAACAAGCCAAGATCTTTCATACCTCACTTTTTATTTAAAATTCTGTTAACGGGTGTATATTTCTTTCAGGTTCCTGTATTAGCTTACGGGACTCTTTCTCAAAAGCTATATACCAAAAGCTCATATCCAATATCTTCATTTCTGGATAGTCTATCCCTCGACAATTTTCTAACTTTTGCTTAAATTGTTGTAATTCCTCTCTATTATCGTTATAAAAAGCTGCTATATCGTGTAAAGACTGCTTATTATAGTTACCAGAAGCAATCTTAAACTTCTTAATTGTACTCATGAAGAATCGGTCATACGCTGGAACACAGCCCAAAGTACCCATGAGTATTTTTGTTATAAGAACACTTGATATGTCATCATAACCATCAAGGTTTTTACGCTTTTCAACGTAAATTTCTCTAAGCTTATCTGACAGTTCAAATATTAAATCAAGATTATTGGAGGTTAATATAGCATCACAGGTTATACCCCAAAGCGGTTTATACTTAGAATTATATATCTCTTTGATTGCATCCTTATGTACTTTATAATCCTTCTGCAGTAGGAATGAAGATCCTCTATACATACCCCATGAAGCCAAATAGAAAGCTAAATGTAGAGCCAAAATATCATGGTTTTGGTCATTTAATTCTTTGCAGGATGCAAAATATGTATAGCAATGCTCCCATGACAAATATCTGGAGTTCTCGTCACTATTGAGATTGTTTAAGAACTCGTTTGCTTTATCTATGACAAAAACAACCTCTATTTGAAGCTTTTCTTTTCTTGGAACAAGAACCGTTGATTGTAGTATCTTTGTATCAAAAGGTTTAGGGATGCTCATCTCAGCACTATCTTTGATAAAGGATACCCTCTGACCTTTTAAATCAAGCTTGTCCATTTTATAGTCTACAGATAGCCACGTTCGGGGGAAAGTATGCGTCGGAGAGAGATACCAGTATGCCTCATACTGATATGCAGAAGGACTTAACTTTTGACTCATAATGCTTTCAATCTGTTCAAATGTAAGTTCAATATATGGTTCCTTGCTATTTTCTAAAAATCTCGCAAAGTCTACAAACTTTGACCCCACTCATAAACACCTCTTTTCATATGCTTTGCAGTGCTATAATTTCAACCCCTTGGTATTTTTTCTTTATATTCTCAACATGAATAGGCTTTGGTTTTGATACATAGAAAACTATGTATCTCTTAGAAGCTTGTTTATTATCAAATACCTTTTTAATATCAAGTTCCAACTTCTTATTACTGTCCGGCGTTGTTGTTGCAAAACATTCACAAATTATACTTTCATCCTCAGAGACTACATCATATCCGGATTCTGTTCCAAAATTCACTCTGAACCTGTGGACTGGATGTTTTGAAAGAAGGATTTCTACCGCCGAGAGGCAAACTAAATATGTAAATGTTTGATTGGTCTGCTCAAGAAAATTCGTGTCATGCTCAAATAAGGGGTCAAACCCGCATTGTTCAAACTTTATTTTCTTTAGAAAATCTATACCCTCACTACTCTGCCATAGCTCTTCTAACTTAGCATTTGTTGTATTGATTATCCTTTCACGCAGGGTATTTACCTGTTCTTTATATTCAAACACAATTTGTTTATTCAAAATCCATCTCACCTGCCTTTAGCTCATTTGAGTAGGTTTACTAAGCATCTCTCTATATCCCTTTAATAGTCGATTTAAAGCTAACCCGGTTGAAAGTCTGTGCCTTTCTATTTTCTTTACATGCTCATCTCCAACATCAATTTGAAAACAGATTTTATCTGCCTCTTTTATATATTGCTCTATAAGCTTCTGCCTGTTTTCTGCATAAAACTCAAAGCGCAGCCGTTCCTCATTATCTTCAAAGTACAAAATCACTTCATCTAATCGTCTTTTAGCATAGACTTCTTCCATATCTTCAGGGTCAAAGAAGAATTTTTGAAGCTTATAATCTATACTTTCCTTTAAGAAATATTTATAAGTGTATTTATAGTTGACTCCCCATTCGTCATGGCAGACATACCCCCAAGTCGGTATAGGAGTTTTATACCTTCCACTATCAAGAGAAATTAGCTCAAATTCCTTTAAGATAGTTTGATTACACATTATCTTCAAACCCTTATAAAGAAATTTTGAGTTACATTGTGAATAGACATAGAACTCTCCCTTTCTTCTGTCATCCATATCGTCGTCATATTCCTCTACCAATATAAACTCCGGTTTGTAAATATTATAGAAGGTTTCATCGTTTAAACCCCACTCAGACTTATGCTCTAATCGGCTTACTATTTGCTCCAATGGTGGTTGCGTTAATCCAAGCCGCTTTTTCCATAACATTTCTATCTGCTGTATCGTTGCATTTTGGTTTATTGGTGTGTTTTTATCCCCAATCCTTGTATAAATGCAACCCTCTTTTATATTGTTATATCATTTCGAAAACTAAAAACT
>DHFP01000233.1 GCA_002402315.1 Clostridiales bacterium UBA4821 | reverse complement strand
GTATGCCTGATTCACTGCCCTGGTAGTCATGTTCTTCAACTAATCGCTCGTAAATACGTTGGCCGGTGTGGTGTTGTTTTGGGGGACTATTTTTATCCTCTTCAAGCCACTGCTCGACAATACCTTTTATTTGGCTAATTACTGGTTGGGGCCTCGCTTTGGTGAGTTTGTAGGTACACTTTTAGTTTAGCAAATACAAAAACCATTTACACGAAACTATTTATATACCCTATTCATCGCTCGCATCTTTTAGCCGTGGGAAAATGTCAGGTATCTTTTAACTATATCCTGGCCGTTTTTATCAAGCATTTCAAGCATTCTTAAAGAGGAACCCTTGGGAATATTCCTTCCGCTTTCCCAGGCCTCTACTGTCTTTTTTGAAACTCCAACGATGTTTGCAAATGCTACTTGGGATAAGTTTAAGCCCATGCGGATTTTTCTGATTTCCGGTGCCCTATAGAGCGGTGGAGGCGATATTTTTACTGTATGCGTCCTAACACCTTTTAAATTACTTTTTTCATACTCTATAGCTTCGTTCAACCCTTTAGTAATACTATCATATACGCTCACAGTATCACTTTCCTTTCTAGTATCGCTTTGTTCTTAATTCGTGTTCTAAAATTTTTATTAACCTCTTGATTTCTGCTTTTTCAGTTTCTGTTAAATTAACTTTTACGCTTTTTGGATAAGCGCTAAGTAAATAGATCTTTTCATAATAAGCAAAATCAACATATATTACCCTTGCACCACCTCTTTTGCCCTTTCCCTGTGCGCCCCAGCGGAGCTTTCTTAATCCTCCGGTACCTGGAGCAACATCACCGCTTTCAGGATGGGCACAAAGGTAATTTTCAAGCTCCCTTAAATCCCCATCATCCAAACCCATTTTACCCCAACACCTGTCAAATTCTGGCAAGATTATGAATTCACGTTTCATTAAAACACCTACTAAGATACTATGCCCTACTGGATAGGTTTATTATACCCTATCTAATAGGGTTCTGCAATAGAAATTTATGGAATCTAAGTTACAAGCAAGCACTCATTTGTGCTTCTTTTCAACCTCATTTTCAAATGGGAAACGGTAAACAAACTCATAGCAATCGTCCCGGTCAGTGATACAAATACAAATTCAGTATCTGCATCAAGTAATTACAGTGACCCTCCATCAGACAATTATCGGACAGTAGGCTATCATAATGGAAATTACCCACCCGGTTATGATCCACCGAGTTATGCCGCAGTAACTTCTACATCTTGGCAACAGGCTCCATAATATCATTTGGTTTGCTACCACAAATGGGTGATTTAACAAATCACCCATATTTGTCCAAACAATATAGTGTTTTATTATAGTAATCAGGATTCAAGCATTCAACCGTCATCGTTTACCCCTGTTTTTGGAAAAGAGGGCATAGCTTATTTGTATGCTTTTGTAAAATCATCATAGTTCATATGAGCTTCTGGAGAAACATAAATAATACTACCGTCACGATTAAAAATTTCAGTTACAAATATTATTATATCAGTAACTTTATCATGTTTGGTAATCTTAATACCTGCACCTCTATTTCCATTAAACGTTAATATTTTATAATATTGCGGCTGAACCAACCATCCCCCGACAAAATCCGGTATTCCCCAGCTTGCTCCATTCCTTAACTCGCCTATACAGGCAACTGTTTGGCCGTTTTCCAATGAATAAGCAGATGTCACTGTATCATCAGGTACAACTAACGAACCATCTGTATAATATACCTGAGTGTTCATAGGAGAATCTGAATCTATATACTCACCACATAATACAAGTTTGTCGGTCAAAATATCTATTCTGTTGAAAGTTTTCCCCCCAAGCAGCTGATTTCCCTTTAAATCGTATAGCGACATAATAGTAGTTTCCGGATCAGTACCTGAATTATGTTTATATATATCTCCGAATACCATCATGTTATTTTGAAATGAATGGACTATATTGTGAACAGGTTCAAGTAGCCATGTACCATCCATCTTAAGTATTCCTCCATAACCCCGGCCTTCACGGATAATAGTTGCTTCAACCAGCCCATCCTTAATATTACCAATAACATGGTAAACAGGCTCTAAAAGCCACTTGCCATTACTGTCTAATAGACCGGTTTTTAATTCACCTGTATTACGTATCGGGCTTGCTACCCTAATTCCATTCCATGGGTCGGATATCATTGAAAAATTAAAAGGAATAATAATATTGCCATATTTATCTATAACTGCTGCAATAGTTATATCAAGGTTGTTTTCAGGAATCTTGCGTACTACTGCGGTACCGTCTTTGGAAATATCATTTACACCTATATATTGTGGCCTCACTGCCACACCGCCCGCCTTATCTATGAATCCCCAATAATAACAAGGGTCTGAGTCCTGTTTTCCCAATACACACACTGCGGCCATACCATTACAGTAATTCCGCACTTCATTGTATATGGGTTTTACAGTCACATTTCCAGCTAAGTCAATAAATCCCCAGCCCTTATCGGATAAATAGACTGCCGCTAATCCTTCATTAAACTCCCTGACGCCATCGTAAACAGGCGGCACAATCCATTCTCCTTTTCGATTAATGAATCCGTACTTATTTTCTTTTGTTCTGGCAATAGCTATACCCTCATGAAAATCCGACACATATTCAAATTGCGGTTTTATGACTATTTGTCCAGATAGATTAATAAAACCAAATTGATTATCTGAGAATAGCTTCACCAATTCCTCCGGGGATGATGAAACAGACTGTACATTATTACTTATATTATTCTCTTTCTTTATAGATTTACAGCCGCTGATTACGCTGATTGATATAGATAATATTATGGTTATAGCAATCTGTATTTTAATTTTCATAGAATGTCGAGTAGACATATCTAAATCCCTTCCTTTCGTTAACAAATTTCAATCCGCTAACATGAAAGAATTACTATGTCCCTCACGGGTAGGGTCGAGGACTG
>DHFP01000060.1 GCA_002402315.1 Clostridiales bacterium UBA4821 | reverse complement strand
CGTCTTCACCCTGGGCATTCATCAGGAACTCGCCATAAAGCTTCTTTTCCCCTGTTGCCGGGTTCCTGGTAAACGCAACTCCTGTGCCGGAATCGTTGCCCATGTTTCCAAATACCATTTCCTGTACGTTTACTGCGGTACCCCAGTCGCCGGGAATATCGTTCAACCTTCTATAGACTATAGCTCTCGGGTTATCCCATGAGCGAAAGACCGCCTTAATAGACTCCATAAGCTGAATCCTTGGATCCTGAGGGAACTCTTCGCCCTTCTCTCTCTTGTAAAGGTCTTTATATCTTCTCACTACTTCTCTGAGGTTTTCTGCATTCAGGTCGGTATCAAACCTGGCTCCATTTTCATCCTTAACTGCATCAAGAACCTTTTCGAACTTTGACTTTTCAACCTCCATAACAACATCGCTGAACATCTGTATGAACCTTCTATAACTGTCAAAAGCAAATCTTTCATTGTTTGTAAGCTTTGCAAAGCTCTCAACAACTACATCGTTCAAGCCAAGGTTAAGTATTGTATCCATCATACCCGGCATTGAAGCCCTTGCACCCGAACGTACCGATACCAGCATCGGATTGTTCTGGTCACCGAATCTTTTCCTTACTATCTCCTCCATCTTTGCAAGCATTTCATATATTTCAGCTTCAATTTCAGGAACAATTCTATTGCCATCGTTATAGTATTGTATACATGCTTCTGTTGTTACGGTAAAACCCCTTGGCACAGGGAGTCCCAGACCAGTCATTTCAGCAAGGTTTGCGCCTTTACCGCCTAAAAGATTTCTCATGCCTGCATTACCTTCGGTAAACATGTAAACGTATTTGATTCCCATATACTTTTTGCCTCCTTTGACGTTTTTATAGAATATGAAGCTAGTTACATTTTTAAGACTTGATGTATAAAAATGGTAAATGCTTTCTCGACACCATTCTTATCTAATGCTATATTATACCACATTTTCTAATATTAATATTAGTTTTTGAAAATTTTTATGTTATACCAATTTACGTCTAAAGCGTGGATAGCAAGCAATTTTAATCAAGCAATGACCTTGTTCCTATGGTAGAACCGTCCCCTTGGATGCTATTTGCATAAATCTTGATAATTATGGTAAGAATAGAAAAATGAAAGGGAGGTTTATAAATGGGAAAAGTGGTAGATTTCTTAAAAAAAATACTCCTGTTCCAGGAACCGAAAGAACCCGCGGAAGGATTCATTCTTAAAGAATATAAAGAAGGCTCGAATGAAAAATCAAACAACCAACCCAACCAGAAGTCCGATCAACAGGATGATTCTGAGAAAACTGAAAGCCAAACCGGGATGAAACAACCAGTAAAACTGGAAAATCAAAAGAGTAAGAGCGAAAAAGAAACAAAGCAAAACCCTGCCCAAACCAATAAGGTTTCACCTAACCTTGATGAAAACCTTGCTTTTTTAAAGGACAAGTATTCAATCCCTCTAAGTACCGATGTAATGACAAGGGAGTTTGATATAACCCTGGAAAAGAAGACTTATAAAGCCTTTATCATATTTATTGACGGCATTACAGATAAAAAGGTGATAAACGAAGACATCCTTCAGCCTTTATTACTTCTTACTTCATTGGAGAAGTCGGGGGAAGTTAAGGATATAATCACATATTTAGAGAGAAACGTGATACCTCAAAACCAGCTAAAGAAAAGCGAAGAGTTCCCGAAGATTCTTGCATCAATTAATTTCGGAGAATGTGTACTCTTCGTAAATGGCGCAGCCCAGGCGCTCATATTTGACGTCAAATCATGGGAACATAGGACTGTCACAAGACCTGTTACTGAAATAGCCATCAGGGGACCGCAGGAAGGATTTGGCGAAACTGTAAGAGCAAATACTGCCCTTATAAGGAAAAGCTTAAAAAATGAGAATCTGGTTATTGAGAGCCTGACCATCGGTCAGCGAAGCAGGACTCCCTGCTCAATAATGTATTTGAAGGATCTCTCCAATCCCAACCTGGTAGAGGAAGTCCGGAGGCGCTTAAACAGTCTCCAGCTTGATTATGCAAATGATTCGGGCATTGTAGAACAGCTAATAGAAGATAACGCGTTTCTTCTGGTTCCCCAACTCATTGCGACCGAAAGGCCTGACCGTGTGTCTTCAATGCTGTCCGAAGGGAAGGTGGCAATCCTGGTAGACGGCAATCCGTTTGTACTGGTTGCTCCAAATACGTTCTTTGATTTAATGCATTCACCGGAGGATAGCTATTTAAGGTTCCCATACGGTAATCTGCTGAGGATTGTCAGGTATTTTGCTCTCCTCTCGGCACTGCTGTTACCAGGCCTATATGTTGCAATTACTACTTACCACCATGAGATGATACCTACAGACCTGCTCCTTGCGATATCGGGAGCAAGGGAGAAAGTTCCCTTTCCCACAGTAATTGAAATACTTTTCATGGAAATATCCTTTGAATTAATAAGGGAAGCCGGTATAAGAATGCCTGGTTCTATCGGCCCTACCCTTGGTATCATCGGTGCCTTGATTTTAGGCCAGGCTGCTGTTTCGGCCAATATCGTAAGCCCGGTATTGATAATAATTGTCGCCGTGACAGGTATAGGTTCCCTTGCAGCGCCCAACTTTTCCCTCGGCTTGGCTTTCAGGATTCTAAGATTCGGCTATATTGCGCTTGGCGCGCTTGCGGGATTACTTGGAATAACCCTTGGGCTATTTGTCCAGGTGCTTTTCCTCGCATCCCAAAAATCCTTCGGTGTGCCTTTTCTTGCGCCTTTTGCCCCTAAAACATCAGGATGGCTTCAGGATGTGTTAAACAAGCTGCCTGTGTGGATGCAGGAAAAGCGGCCGGACTATTTAAATCCTCTTGATAAAGTCAGGCAGCCTAAAATCAGCAGAGGCTGGACAAAGAAGAAATAAAAGAAGGGAGGCAGCCAAATTTGGGGAAAACAATCGTCTTCGGCAAGTGGGAGGCCATATGGCTTATAGCCAATATGATTTCTACCAAAATTTTGTTAAGCTTTGCCCATTCTCTTGTAGAGACGGCAGGTTCAGCCGCATGGATACTGTCAATATATCTACTTATTCTTGCCAATATCGGTTTCTATTTTATCTCCAAGCTTTTTCAGAGATTTCCGGGCAAGGATATCTTTGACATAAGTTTACAGATTGGCGGGAATTGGTTGAAAATATTGGTAGGGATTATTATTCTTCTAACTCTTGTTTTTTTAGATATAGTATATTTAAGAGAGTTTTCTGAAGAAATGAAAATAATAGCTTTGACAGTTTCCCCTCTAAGTTATGTAATGATATTTTTCGTAATAGCTATAACGGTTGTATGTTTTTTGGGCCTTGAAACCCTCGCCAAGTTATACGCAATCTCAATACCGATACTGGCTTTGTCGTTTGCAGTGGTCGGAAGCATGACAATTCCACAATGGGATTTTTCAAATGCCCTCCCAGTATTAGGATTGGGTGCGGATAAAATCTTCATTACAGGATTCCTTAGTATTTCAATCTATATGGAGTTGATTTTTCTATTCTTCCTTCCACCTTTTTTAGGTTCTTTTAAGGAGTTTAAATCAGCGAGCTATACGGCTATCATTATTTCAGGCCTAGCCCTAACAGTCTTCTCTCTTTCCTACGTGCTTTTATTCCCGTATCCTATCTCTTTGGAAAACATGCTGCCTGTCTACCCGTCAACAAGAGTAATTGATTTCGGGAGATTTATCCAGAGAATTGAGGCGTTATTTATGTTATTCTGGTCGTTTACAGGCTTCCTTTATACTTCTACAGCTGCTTATTTTACAGTATATACATTTACCAGGACATTTAATTTACCCCACTTACGCCCTTTGATACTACCAATTATTTTACTCCTTTATAACATTACTTTTCTACCCAGGAGTCTTGGTGAAACCATCTATAATCTGGTTACATTTTTATACGAATCCATATGGGTAGTAACCTTTGTAATGCCTGTATTACTGCTTATTACTTCGATGATATTGAAGAAAAGGGGGAAACAGCATGCGTAAAAATCAGAAGTCAGATTCGACTTATTCAAGGTCAGCTGTCTCATTAACCCTCTTAATAATTATTGCTGCATTATGCCTGTCGCTGACCGGCTGCTATGATGCAAGGGAGCCGGACGACATGGGATATGTAATGGCAATCGGTCTTGACAAAGGCAAAACCCACTTCCTAAAAATGACCCTGCAAATCGCCGTGCCTGTAAAAATAAGTGGCGGAGGTGGTGGAGGCGGTAGCGAAGGCGGAGGCGGTGCCGAATCATCAACTATTGAATCGGTTGAAACTCCTTCGGTATGGTCAGGTTTAAATATGATCAATAGTTTTACAAGCCGTCAGGTTCTTCTTTCGCATGCAAAAGCAGTTGTTATTTCTGAAGAACTTGCAAGGAACGGCATAATATCGTACCTTCATACGATGGTCAGAAGCAAGGAGTTCAGACCTAATTTACGTGTTCTGGTTTCAAGAACTTCTGCAGAGGAATATATCAAGAGTGTAACTCCCAAGCTCGAACTAAATCCTTCGAAATATTATGAACTAAACTTCAGGTCAGGCAGCTATACCGGGTTTACACCCGATATAACCCTCAATGATTTTTATTTTAATACAGAATCGCTTGACAGGCAGAGCGTGGCAATACTTGCATCCGTCAATAAGTTTGGCCCTAATAAAGACGTTGATATACAAGCCTCAACCTATAAAGATAAAAATAAACCCTACCCTTTTGAAGGAGACTTCAAGGCCGGGGATATTCCAAGAAAAGCAGAATTAAAAAGCGAAATCATGGGTCTAGCAGTATTTGACGGAGCAAGAATGGTAGGCGATCTTGACGGTGAAGAAGCCGCGTATTACCTTATGGCCACAGGAGAATACAATTATTCTTACTGGACTTTCCCCGACCCCCGGCACAAAGACAAATTTGTTATTCTTGATGTCAGGCAAAATAGGAAGCCCAAGACCAATGTTAGTCTCGCAGGCGGTAAGCCCCAAATTAATCTAAGGCTTAACCTTGAAGGCGACATTCTATCCATTCAATCAGGAGAAAATTATGAAAAACCCGGCCAGATTGAGTTTTTTGAAGCCAGTGCGGAAAACCTTTTAAAAGAAGGTATGATGAGAACATTAGAAAAAGCCGCACGGCAGTATCACTCAGATATATTCGGATTTGGAAGAAAAGCCAAGGCCCTCGTATTAACATGGAACCAATGGGAAGCCATGAATTGGAAGGGCATATTCGAGAATTCAGAGTTTAATGTCAATATAGATTTGAACATAAGACGCCCCGGACTAATTATAAGGTCTGTCCCGGCAGTGTCATCAGAGGGAAAGGAATGAAGTCAGCATGAGCTTGCCAACATTAATTATCGTTTTTACCATATTAATTTGGATCTTTATCTATACAATCAGCTATGGAATATTTGTATGGCATCAGAAAAACAGGCTGGGAGCAGCAGCTGTGATACTGCTGGCTCTAACTGCGTTAATGCTTCCTTTTCTTACAATACTAATAAGAGGATAGATAAAAAATGCAAAAACAAATAACCGTTGGAAGATGGGAAGCAGTTTGCCTTCTTCTCAACACAGTAAATATTCAAATATTTTTAAACCTACCCATGTACATAGTAGAAATTGCAGGAACATCAGGGTGGATATTATCAATCTATATTTCTATTCTTGCACTGCTTATATTTTCTGTTGTTTTAATGACTTTCAGGAGATTCCCGGGAAAGGATATTGTCGATATAGCCAGTCAGGTAGCGGGAAAGACAGGGCAGGTCCTGGTTGGTATGAGTTTTTCATTATTAAGCTTTTTTTCTGTATCGCTGGTACTAAGGGAATTTTCGGAGGATGTAAAGACCATTGCTTTAACTACATCACCCCTAAGCTACATTATGATATTTTTTCTACTAGGCATAATAATCGCAACTTACCTGGGGTTCGAAATAATTATTAGGATTCAAGGATTTATTATACCAATAATAGTAATGGGTTTTTTTATAATAATTCTAAGCGTTTCACCGTTTATACAGTCTGATAATGTTTTGCCTATTATGGGAAATGGATTCCCCAAAATTTTTGGCGAGGGGTTTTTCAAAGTCTCACTATTTATAGGTATTTCGATAATATATTGGCTTCCGCCTTTTCTAAAAACATTTGCCAGATTTAAATCAGTAAGCTATATTACCTTGCTTCTGTCGGGTTTCTTTATAACTATCTCAGTATATACATATTCGGCTATTTTCTCATACCCAACAGCAACAGAAAGCTTTTTGCCAATATACACCCTCAGCCGCCTTATTAGTTTTGGAAGATTTTTTCAACGAATTGAATCTTTATTCCTGATCATTTGGGCTCTTTCTGCATTTTTATACCTAAGTGCATGTTTGTATTGTGCCATGTATGGCTTTAAAAGAGCCTTTAATCTACCTTATGTTAAACCTCTGGTTATACCATTTTCTATACTTGCCTACAATGCAGCATTTTTGCCCGGCAACGTCATGTCTACTATTGAGCTGGACAGGTTCTACTTGAGGACATGGGGATTTGTACCTGCTCTCGGTATCCCGATAATTTTATTGATAGTGGCATGGATTAGGGGAAAAGGAGGAAAGAAAAATGGAGTATCATGAATATAACAATATTTCTGCACTTATTACCGGTATATCGATGGTTTTTGTCTGCTGCCTTGTTTCATACCTGTTCCAAAGGTATTTATTTTCCAAATACAAAAATAGGGCCAAAAATACTATGAAAAAGGACGGAAGCCAGATTTAGGAATGATGGAATAATAAAACACGATTTTAAAGAGAGATATTTTTTTGTTTCATCATTTCTTTATCCCGGTTTATATCTTTTATTTAATATCAATGCCATAATAAACAAAAATACTTCCAGTCCGGTTTCAACAAACAATCCGATAATAGGATAAAAGTATTCGGCTGCATATTCTGGTTTTGATTTTCCTGTCCGCTCCCTGTCAACTTTATTCCTGATATATAGGAGGATGTGAAAAACATTTAGCATAATTGTCCAATATGAAACCAGCCTAGTCTTTTATGGATATGTATCCATGTAGTTCACATACTGGAAATCAGAAACATGGTTTCCACTTCCTCAAATTGAATATTGTAGTAAAAACTTATGTATATATGCCCTCTAGTACTACATTTTTCCCATTTAAACTGCAACAGGGGCTATGGATTTCTCAAAGTTTAGCTTTTCCTCACTTTGCCTACGCCTTAATACTTTGAGAAATCTTTTAAGATTCATAAATTGTTATCATTATTTATATCTATTCCTATTACTGTAACTATACCCAAATCTTGTGGCTCAGTCGAATCCCAGCATGCTGTCAGAATTAGAGATAATGCAAAAAAATCACAAGGGATTAGGAATTTGACCTGAGGGCAGCCGCTTTGAATTCCTTGCAATTTGTGTAGGGCGTCGGAGCATGGCCCGCCATGGCACACGTGCCGCCACATCCTTGATATCACTGGCTTTAAAAGGAGGCAATCGGAAGTTTTGCGCGTGAAAAAGGCTCAACCAGCGGCTATTTGCTGCTTGTTGGACCTTCACAATACCTGCGCACAAAATATTTGATTACTCAGAAGAAGGAAGTCGCAGAACTTGGAGCACTTATGGGGATTCAATCTTTTACGATTGCTTTTGGACGATTTAGCATGGAACAGGAAGAAAGGTCAATGCGACAGAAAGAATTAAGATTTTAACAAATCTATTCCATCTATCCTTTCAAAATGCTTATCAAGTGTGTATATTTTTGCATTAATTCTCATTGCAACCGAGGCTATGACAATGTCCGTCAAAGGTACAGTTATTCCTTTTTTTCTAAGATTTAAAGATATACTCCCTGCAGTAATCCAGTCTTTGTATTCGCAATTGATGAAAGGAATTGCTTCAATGCATTTTGAAAGAATATCATATTCTTTTTGTGTCTTAACTCCTTGCAAGAGTTCCGATACTATCGAACCAGTAATATATATAGATCCTTCACTTAATCCTTTTTCAATAAAGCCTTCGTTTTGAGAGTTTCCTCTGAAATATTCGATCCAAATAGAAGTATCAATAATTACTTTCTTTTGCTTCATCAATTTCTGCTCTCCTTAGATTTTCAATTGATTCTTCATCAAAAGTGATTTTTCCCTTAAGTTCCATAAGTTTTTCAAGCTTTTTTACCCTTATTGCATCTTTTAGAGCATTTTCTATCGCTTTTGACTTGTTATTTGTGTTATACATAGCCTGCGTTTCCTTAATAATGCTGTCCGATATATTAATTGTAGTCCTCATATCATCATCTCCTTCATAATTATTATATGATAAATTAATATGAAAATCAATATGTTATAACATTCATAAAATATTACTTTTTCTTCAGGAATAATATCCATTTTTTTTAGAAGCACCTTTAGAAAGAAGAAGAACCTAACCTGGACCTGTAAAAAAGTTTGCGGACCTGTCTCGATAAACGTAAAGCCCTGGCCCCATGTTTAACCATATCGACATTCGTGTTATATACTATATTTCTTATAACCGGAAATCCTAAAGTCTTTATAAGGATATCAAATTTGCTGTTGTTAAAGGAATTTAACACCATTCTAAATTCATATACATTCTTATTTGTTTCCACATGGTTCTTAATCTGTTCTTCATAGTCAAGGCCTAGTGCAATTGACCGCGCAGCACATACACCCGACACAATCGAATATTCCGTTCCAAAACCGAGAAAGGATTCTGTAGCTCCGGCCGCTGCGCCTGTCAAAATAATATTTCCAATTCTTTTCGGAAAGACATGTCCTGCTTTATATTCGGTAATGAAATATTGTACAACTTCATTTCTTATTTTTTCTTCCCTGATAAACTGGTTCCAATAATCAGGAGCTTTAGTTTTATCTTCATTGGGAAGTACAAGGACAAGCGACGCTCTGTTTTCATTGAACGGTGTAAGGTATGCATACCCGTTTTTTGCATACCTGGTATTAAAGTACGAAATAAGAGTATCGGTTTTAAATTCTCCCAATATCACCGCACCATATAGTGCCATTGGCAGCATCTCCTGCCAGCAGCCCAGTTCCTTGGCTACCAGATCGTTTCCGCTAGCCACAACAACATAATCAAATTGCTTCCTTAGAGCGTTATAGTCTGTATGGTGGTTGAAGGTAATTTTGCTTTTGATTTTAGATTCCAGTTGTTTTTCAACACAATCAGGGGTTTGTCCGCGGACTAAAAGCACTCCAAGATTACCGCTTACTTTGGATTCGGAATTGGCTCCCTTCATAATTACATGCCTTAGAGGGTTTATGGGTTTCAGTTCAATCCCGTAGTTTTTTGACAGATATTGCAGCGGGTATTTAACCGGCCTCCTGAATATTTGCATTAATGCGGCAACATGCGGGTAAATCTCTCCTACACGATCTTTTCTTTCAAAAATCACGGGTTCTATACCATGCTTTTCCAATTCAAGGGCACATGCAAGACCGGCAAGCCCCGCTCCTATAACCGCAACCTTCATGTATGGTTTCATCTCCTTTTTTTGTTATACTTTTCAAGCAGTTTACACCATAGTATGACTGCTAATCCGACGATAATTGATTCCAGTGTGAATAAAAACATTTTGGCACCTCCAAAATGTAGTCCTGAGTCCTGAGCAAAATCCAAAAGAGTTTTTTAAACTCAGGACTCAGGACTAGGTTTTAAGAAGTTCTCTCCTAGCCAGCTCAGCATCATAATTGCTGCTATATCTATCGAAAAGCTGTTAAAACGTGACCATTTTATATACATAAGTGCATTAGCATTTATTATAAAGATTTCAAAAAGCAAAAACATAGATGACCATATAAAAATATTAGCCAATCTAAGCCATTTATCTCTTCTGGGCAGGTATTGTACGAATAATATCCCCATAGTAAATACGGGACCCAGAACGAAGAAAACAGAAGAATTCCATATTTCCACAATCGTGTTGTCAACTCTATAAAGCCCGTATTTCATGGCATAATAGTCTGCCGAAAATTGAAGCAGCATCACAAAAATACCGGCAAATATAGTTTTCTTGATGTTTCTGAAATCTATTAGTATAAAAAATACTATCCATGAAATTATAAAACTTATAAGCCACGGCATAACAATAACCTACTTTACAGGAAATATTTCTTGTTTAGTGCTAGGCGGCGTTTTTAACCTTATCAGATGAGTTTCAATCATCTTTAAGCACTCAAGGGAGTTTTCCCTTAATTCCTTTAGTACGTCCCTGGCATACGGATTTTGAATCCTTACCACATAATCATTGTAAATATTATGTCCGGTAGTGTGATATGCCATTAATCCAATAAGCGCTTCAAAATCATCAAAAGGCTCATGTGACTGCTCAAACTGGTTCAGGTTTAACTTTTCAAAAGTGTCCTTCAGCCTCTTAATCCTTTTGCACGAATCTGCCTCAATGCCAGCAATAGCCTCTTTTACACCGGAAAGCTCTATCCGTTTTTTATATTTTAGACAAATACACGTCAAATTCTTTTCATACTCGGTTAGATTTTTAAATGCAAGTATCATAAGCTGAGTTTGAGAATTGCTTATATTCAAAGTACTTCACACCTTTCCTGTTGAGACAAAGGGACGGTTCTTTTGTCTCAACTTTGTCTCATTGACATAGTCTTTCCTGCAAATACCTATAAAAGTAATAAACCAAGGTATATGTGACAATATAGGTGACAAATGACCATGGGATTGGCTGCCATCCGGTGAAGACTATAGTTTTTATCAGAATACTGGCGTATTCAAACGCCAGCATGGCAATTATCCATATACCGGTATAAATAAGCGCACCGCTTCTTTTCTCAGGTAGGAAAAGGGTATAAAGAATGTTAAGAACAGAATACAAAAACACTCCCGCTAAAGCTATATATGAAACCGAACCCTGTGGATCAATATAATAATATAAACCGAAGTGATGTCCCAAGGTAATGTCGTAAACAAGCGTGTATGCAGTTGTGACAATACCAATAATAATACTGCTTGGTTTCAGCGGCTTAAAGTAAAGGCTGATAGCCAGAAGAACCCAAACAACTATTATTGACATGTAAAAAAAAATTGTTGTCAAGCATAATCACCCCGAAATAGTATATACAATTATTAAAATTATAATCAGAGATTGTAAATTCTGAATAATATTCCGGATAGTACAAATAATAGTAATATTAGAATATTGCCGGATTGCTCCATCAGAGACAATTCATATGCACTTTTTACTGCTCTTACTACAGCAATCTGTGTATCAACTGATCTAACATCTTCAAAAGGAAAATACTTTTGAAACCGCTGAAACAATGCCAGCGGTACCACTTCAGTTTCCATGTATACGGCACTTGGTAGTTTCCCAATGAACCCTGCTGCAGCATCGCGGAAACTGTCCATTGGTTTTATCTGTGGAAATAGTGATTCATCCAATGCCCGTTCGTAACTTCGGCGCACCCAAAAAATTGCTTCATCATCTCTGGGAATAAGAAGCATGCCATCTTGCATAGTCCCTGTAAAGTAATAGAGATTTATTTTACTGAAGATGACAACTATTTCCCAATCCGGATTTGCTGCTTCCATTCTGACCCTTAAGCGATTCATACGTGTCTTAAGTTCAATTAAAGGTACCTGCGTCTTCATGATTCCCCTCCTTTTGCGACAAGGGAGAACCATCCCCTGCTTGCATATAGATAAAAAACGAAGGAGCCAGTCTCTTGGCCCCTTCGTTTTTATCACTTTACTATTATTCTTGCGTACCATTCAGCAGTTGTTCTGCTGCCTGTTCACCTGTAATATTTTCTGCCACTTCGCTGCTTGATACAACACCGGTCTCTGCTGCCTGCTCGGCACTCATTGTGCCTGCATCTGCTGAAAAGTTATCTTCTACAGTTACGAGCTTGGTTTCATTATCATAGCCTACTGTTGCATCCAATGTCTCGGAAACCACTCTTAGAGGTACTACTGTGTTGCCGGAAATAACATCAGCCGGTTGTTCAATGGTTTTTTGCTCACCATTAATCTTTATTATCTTGCTCTTTAATGTAAGTTCTATTATTTTGTCCCCTTTAATTATTGTAATTTTTTTGAGCTTTGCATCCCATTTAACATTTGCGTCTAGAGACTCCGATACAGCTCTTAGGGGTACCAATGTTGTTCCGTTCTTGACTACCGGGTCTACTTGTGCATTTACTCTCTTCTTGCCTACGTAGATTCCAGGTCCTTTCTTACCTGTCTTTTTATTGATTTCCCCTATCTTTTTATAGACTTCCTTGTCAGCATCGCCATTCTTTAGAGCCTCTTCATAGACTCTTAACGCTGCATTATATTTTTTAGCTTTTTCAAGTTGAGCAGCAAATTGTCGTAGCTGCATGACATGTTCCTTGTATAAAGCCAATTTCAGCTTCTTGATCATGTTGTGTATGTGAATTATCAACTGTCTATGCCTGAAATACTTCTTCAATAATGGCTGTAATTCTGCTCTTATTGCAGCTTTCTGCTGCTTGCTCAGCTTTTTGCCATGATTCTTTATGTATTTTAGCACCTTTTCAATCTTATGATGGATTTTTTTATCCATCTCTTTTTGATTATTATACATCTGCTCGAATCTAACTATTGCTTTTCTAGCCAGAGCTTTATTTTGAGTTTGGCTAATAACTCTCAATTTCAACAAAACGGCCTTATAGTAATTATCTCTGACTGTCAGATATTTTTTAATGGCGGTTAAAACAACCACTAAGTTTTCTGCATTAATTTCATCTGCATTATATATACTGCTTACTATCGATTCCTGCTCAGTTAAGATACTGTCAAGGCCATCGATTTTTACCAAGGCATCTACTTCAGCTTCTGAAACCTCTTCTTCATAAACAGCAGTCTGTACCAGCTGTTCTGTTGAGGTTGTATCTGTTACCTGGGCTGCTGTCAGGGTAACGGCTTCAGCAGCACTTACTGTTTGCTGTTCCTGTGACGCTGCCTGCTCTACTTCGGCAAAGCTTACAAAAGAACTCATGAGAAATGTTATGCAGAGTAATAAAACTAGAACTTTTTTCATACTTTTACCTCCCGTGTTTGTTTTTGTTAATTAAAGCGATTATGAAAACCGAATAATTAATCCATTCCTCCTTTCCATATATATTTTCGTAAAGCAAATCAGAATTTTGGGGTAGAACTAAATTTTTTTGAAAAATAATAATATAAATGGTAATTTAGCTGGTTTGATAATTTGAAAAGAGATATTGTTAATACTCAGAAACTATTTATTGACTAGCTATTTAGGTAGTTTGTTAACATAAGCTATAATTATTATATCATAAATTGATAGTATTTTAAAAGAAAATTTTTCATCTGCATTTTTTTATAAAAATATATATTCAACCCTTGATTCAACAACTTATCCATGCTATAATAGCATTTGCGTTAGTCACTGCGGGATTGTGTAAAGGTAGCACGGATGCCTCTGGAGCATTCTGTCTGGGTTCGAATCCTAGTCCCGCAGCCAATTTTATATGGCGCATTGGTCTAGCGGTCAGGACGCCGCCCTCTCACGGCGGTAGCAGGGGTTCGATTCCCCTATGCGCTACCAAATCAAACACCATCTATTGATAAAATGATTTTTATTGATAGGTGGTTTTTGTTTTGCCCGAAAGTGCCGTGCTTGAGCCACTTTCGGGCTTTGTGCTTTTTATCCTGCATCAAAAGATGGTTATGACAAGATGTGATTTTCGGCGATTGCAAGACTTGAACCATGGCTCTTGCCGAGTGTCTTTTAACGATTACCCTGTTAGGGGTTGCAATTTTAACGATTTGCCTTGCCCGTGCTGATGTTTTTCAACATTTGAAAGTGGCTGTTTTTATCGTGATTGAAAGCATGAAAATAGCCCGCCCGAAGGCGAGCCTTGGATTTTCGTTATTGGTTAAGCTGTGACTTCCGCTCCGTTGCGGAAGGTAAATGTCATCGTTCCGTCCATGGCGACCGTCACCTTATCGACCACCGCAAGCCACAAGGCTTCTTCCCATTCGGTGAGGGCGAGTGGTCGCTTCTCAATATCACGGATGAAAATGTCGAGTGTTTTTGACTTGGCGAGCCGTTCGCGTTTTTCTGCTTCCAGTTCGTCAACCCGTGTTGTCGCTTGGCGGTGGCGTTCGAGATAGCCGTTATTGCGCTCATTGAAGTCGGTCTGGTCTTGGGCGGTTCGAGCGTTTTCGTAGATTGCTTTGCGTGAGAGTTCGGCGACGACTTCAATCTCACGACGCAGTTCGGCAAGTTCAGCGTCAATCGCCGTGGTATCGCAGAGCGTTGACTGTACCATACGGCAGTCCTCAATCAACCCGTCGCGGTTTTCCATCAGCTTGTTGAAGGCTGTGAGAAACCGCTCTTTGACCTCGTCCTCCGTAACAATGGGCGTCCCGCATTGCCTACCTCCTTTGCCCTTATGCTTGTATTTCTCGTTGCACTGGTAGATTTCCTTTCGGTAGGTCTTGTCGGACTTGTAGCTGCCCCAGACCTTTTTGCCGAAGAACCCACCGCACTCGCCGCAGACGATTTTGCCTGAGAATGGGCTTCCGCACCGCCCGATAGAACCACGCTTCTTTCGCCGTTCAATCTCCGCCTGCACAGCATCCCACTCGTCGGGGTCGACGATGGCGGGGTGACTGTCCTCGACGTAGTATTGTTGAATCTGTCCTGTATTCTTGACCATCTTCTTGGTTAGGAAGTTAGCGCAGTATGTCTTTTGCAGGAGGGCGTGGCCTTTGTATTTCTCGTTAGTCAGTATGGACTGCACCACGCAAGTCTGCCAGTTTTCTTTACCTGCGGGCGTCGGAATGCCATTATTGATGAGGTGCTTGGCAATTGCCGAGAATGTTTTACCCTCCATGAAAAGCCTGAAGATGAGCCGAACTGTAAGCGCCAAATTCTCATCCTTAAGTT
>DHFP01000175.1 GCA_002402315.1 Clostridiales bacterium UBA4821 | reverse complement strand
GGGGCATATCGAGGGGGAAAATATTGATATTTATTTACCATACTAAACATTAGCCCGGACGGCCGGACGGTGCATTACACGGTTAGCAGGCAGGATAAGTGCTTCCTGTGGTTTACCCGGGAAGGGAAGAAAACCGGTGGAAAACCGCCATCGTTACTGGTTACTGGGGCGGGCTATTCCCCGTGCCTGGTTGCGCGATGGTTTCTTTCNNTAAATATACGGTAAGTATAATTTAGTATGGTGTCCCGCCACGAAATTATTCCTGGGCAAAATTAGCCCAAACAGGATTAGGTTAATTTAACTTAATAGTAATTGCTTCAGCCTCGTTCAGCTTAAAATCGTAGTTGGCAAAATAGCTAAGTCCAGCAATCTTGTTTAAATCCTCCTGAGTTACATCATCCGCCCAGTATCCTGTAAAAGTTATGGCTCCTGTCTCACGATCATACTCATTCTCTATATGGCTTACATAACTTTGCAGCAATTTTTCATTTGCATCTGATGGTATAACTTGAAAGTTACTGATTGGAACAGGTCCGTCCTGACGCAGCACCGCTACCATTTTTTCGTCATCCATTTGAACACTCGTTAGGACATAAGAGCCAGAATCGTTCACCGGTAGTTTTGCGGGTAGCGTATTCTTCAAATCAAAATACTTAAACTCTGATTGTCCATCCGTTATTATCGGGATAAGTGTAATACTTTTCATATCCCTGGACTTGGGAATGAATTCAAAGCTATTATCCATCTTAAAGATATGACTGATATGAAGTGGAGCAGGTATAACAGGAAGATAATTTCCCCGGTCATCCTTTATTGCAAAGTTGTCCAGGATATTATCTCCCCGCTCCGATAATACAATCTGGCTTCCAAATGGAGAGATGGAGACCTTTTTTACAGTAACATGATGGGTGTAAGTGCCATCCCGTCCTATGGTAACCTTCAGGTTCGGCATAACCGTGGTACTTTCAACCGCCACATCACTTTTGTCAACATTTACAACGATATGCCAATGGCCCTGAGTGTTCAAAACTTCATCCGTATACATTTCCAGTTTGAAATTGTTACTTAGTTGATCTAATAAAGCGAACCTTTGCATCCCTTTCATAGTGTGCTGATTAACCAGATACACATCTGTTTCCACTTGTGCCGCCGGCTCAACATACCGGCCATTCACTTTGTACCAGAAAACAGGAGCAGCCCCCCGCAAACGCCATTTAAGCGGAGTGTCTTCACTGCCACGCAGTTCAATTGGATCCATGCTTTCCAGTGTATAAAAAACATTTATGTAATTATCATCCACAGCAATATTATCCAGGGTAATAGTGATACCATTATCCTCACAGCTAATGCCCACTTTCGCATTGTACTTTTCATATTCTGCTTGCTTGGACATATATCTGAATTCCTTTGGCGCATTAAAATAAGAGATTACCCCTTCTTTCATATTGATTATAGTTGGTGATGCAAATGCGATCACAGGGGTTATAACAAGCAACATTACTGCAGCAACCCATGTAGCGGGTACCTTCCTGCTTTTTTTCACATTCTTCTTCCTCATACCATCTGTAATACTGTCTATCCTTTCACAGAAGCCAGAAGGAACGTAAATCTTTTCCGCTTTTGCTTTGCTTTTAATCATCTCATCGAAATTATTCATTATTATCCACTCCCTTGATCAATTAAGATTTGTTTTAACTTATTCCTTGCTCTGGAAAGCCTGGATTTTACAGTACCCATAGGTAAGTCTAATACTTTACAGATCTCTTTCAGGCTAAGGTCTTCGTAATAATATAAAATGGTTACTGTCCGGAATTCATCATCCAATCCGTTTACTATGTTCCAAAGTTCTTTGTTGTCATTGATAGCCGCTTCGTCTGCAATTTCCATCTCGTTCAGGAAAACTACCTTTTTCCTGCGAATGCTTAAAGCGTAAGATTCATTTAGAAGAATTTTTATAAACCACGGCTTAAGGCTTTTTATGTTTCTCAAGGCGGGCAAATTCTCATAAGCTTTCAAAATTGCTTCACTTACTGCGTCCTCAGCATCGGTATCATTATGTAAAATACTCTTTGCCAAACGAAACATATTACATTTGTATTCGTATACGTAGGAGCAGAAATATTCGTTCCTATTCTCAGTTCTTGTTCTTGCAATATTTTTTTCAAAGAAATTCACTGCATCCCCCATTGATTCCAGATTTTTCACCCTCTAAATATGGCTTACATAACTTTGCAGCAATTTTTTATTCTATTACAAATTGTCCGGACATTAGTATAGATAGTTTATCCTAACAAAAGGTTCCCGTGGGCAAAAATTTTTCATTAAGTCCGTTAACAGCCTTGTCTTAGACTAAAAAACCGGGCAAGGTAAAGTAAAAATAGAAAGCAATAAATATGATTCCACTGCATAAAGGGGTGTTTTTTTCTTACAATTTCCCCTTAAGAAAATTGACTGGGATTATTATCCATTAAACTGACCATTATTTTGGTCTCCTTTACGGTTTCATGCCTGGATTATGGTTATCATTCTTTGTATTTTTAACTTTTTCTAGCAAATGGGCACAATAACCCCTTGACTATTGTTATTTACAATTTCTGTGGCCTTTTTCCTGATATCCCCTTTGAAGAAGCGGACGATTTGCTTGAAGTTGTGTCCAATGATTTTCATCCCCAAAACTAATCCGGCTTTGACTTTACCACGTACTTTGAGCTTTCCCGCCCCCTGTGAACATTTTAGCGAAGAGTTGGTTCCTTCAATGGCGTAGGTTTGCTGGTAGCTTCTTTCCTGGC
>DHFP01000003.1 GCA_002402315.1 Clostridiales bacterium UBA4821 | reverse complement strand
TTTCCATATCAAGCCTTATCTTGAAAAAATCCAGTTTAATCCCATTAAATCCGTTAAAAGTTAGAACAGGTATTTTCTCAGCACTTAATATTCGGGTATTTTTGTTTGAAACGCTGCCTTGCCTTGGCATATACTTTGGTTAATGTCTCTGTATCCTCACGGCTCTCCATAAATACAATATCTATGCATTCTTCGGGTGTGAAAAGCTGTAAAGGAGCGCTCAGTTGATTCATTCGGTCGAGCATCGTAGTTTTAAGTTCTTCGTCTGTTAGGTTAAGTTCTTTTTGGCATTGCATTACAGCACTGGTGATGCCAGGTGCCATTGTAACCGTAGATGCCGATGTATATATGGCACATAACCTTCCTCTTCAAGTGCTTTCTTTCCAATTTCAGTTAACTGATATGTTCTCTTATCAAAACGAGAGTTAAGCTCTTCATGGGATACCTCTGCCATCAGACGCTGTACCATCTCGTCTTTTTTACCGCTCACTTTAAGCCCGTGATTTTTCAATTCACTCTTTAGGACTGTTGCAGTCTCTTTCTCAATGGCACTCTGTAAGTTTCCAACTTGCAGAAATCCTCGGTTAAGCAGGGAGCAGAGGCAATTATCAACATCCCTCACACCATATTTGTACCACCAAAAGCCTTGAAAAGAATTTCCTTCCGTGAAATATGAACCGGCATAATCAAGCATCAAAACCTCGTGAGGATATAATCCATGCTTGCTTATATTGACATGTTCTTTTTGGATAAGTTCACCCCATATTCAGGCTTGCTCTTAAGACCGTCATAATCCATATCGCACAACAGTTCATTGGGAGACTGCCATGCAACAACCGGAAGGTATGAGGTAAACATCCGGCAATCTACCATCTTCAAAAATGAGTAATATTAGATATATGCTCTGGTCTAAGATGTTCCATTTAATAATAGCCTTGCCAGTACGCCATAAAGCTCCTAATGCGGAATAAGGAGTAGCTTGTCCTGCCTCATCAATGATCAGAGTCCCTAATTCATTTTTATCTATGTATTTTAAAAATGTCGATACCGAAGCAAATGTGGTAGACACTACCGGTACAACCAAAAATAGCGTATTCAGCAGATGCGCGAAGCCTGATGCTTTATCCTGCATAGATATCTCTCCAATATAGATTTACGTAATATCTTATGCTTTATATTGTAAAAAGATTATTGGGAATATATCCCAATAATCTTTTTAAGTTCATCATTCCTTAATAATTTAACTAACATTTTTGCCGCTTGTGCTCTTTGTGCTTTCTCATTTGGCGCAAATGTTGTACTTGTCATCCCGCTAATTATATCATTTGCCTGTGCCGCAAGCACCGAAGTTCGTGCCCAATTGCTCACCTCATCCATATCTTCAAACTTGACCGTAGTCCTTTTTGCTTCATCTTCTAAATTTTTATGTGTAACATACTCATATGCTCTCATTATCATTACTGCCATTTCTTCTCTCGTTATTTCTTTATCGGGCATAAATATACCTTCTGCTACTCCTTCTATAATACCAGCTTTTGCTGCTGTTTCAACATACAAATCATACCAACTATTAACTTTTACATCACTAAACATTCCTTCATATTTAGTTTCCGTTTTAATATCAAGTGTCTTAAGAATAAATACAGCAAATTGAGCTCTTGTTACTAAAGCTGAGGGTGAAAAGTGGTTTTGATCGACACCCGTTGTTATATGCATGCCAATTAAAATATCAATGTATTCTTTAGCCCAATTGGAGTCCGAGACATCATCAAAATTCTTATCAAATTCCATTACTGCAAAACTATTTAAATTTGTAACTTTGAATATTACTATTTTATTTTCTTTATCTACTTTGCTTCTTATATATACCCATTGTCCTGAACTGTCTGGTGTATATGCTCCTAATTTGCTAGGAGTATTTATTTTCTCTGCAGCATTAGAATAACTAATTTCTATTTGTACTTCTTTATTAAGTTGAGTTTTGTATCTTTGTGTTTCATTACCGAGATTATCCTTAAATACAATACTGGATGCATATTCATAAATACTTCCAATAGGTTTTAGTTCATAGACTGCCGTTGACACCATGTCTAAAGTACTTCGAGATATTTCTAATATTTTTCTTTCTTGTGAACTTGATGATTGGAAAGGTTTTAATATATCCGGGGTTAGTATAAGCTTATTTTCTCCATCTAATATTACCAGATTTTTTGAATTTTCAATTGCAATCTTAATTATTCTTTGAGTTAACTCTAATTTTACCATACTTTTAGTGATATCCATCGATACTATTATGTTGTTTTCATCTTGCTGTATTTCCTCTTCATCAATTACCTCCTCAGGTTCGGGTTCATTTATGGTTACCGATGACCCTCCCCCTATATATTCAAATTTAGTGAAACTGTAATTTTCAACTCTTGTACTTCCTTTATTTCCTGTAGCATCATATGATACTCCCTTTAGACTCACTGTTGTTCCGTTGGGCCCATCAATATTTATTGGTGTGCTATATACGGTTTTAGTATTATCCGGCTCACTTCCATCTAATGTATAATAGGTTGATACTGCATCACCTGCAGGGGTTAACGTTATACTTTTTGCTGTATTATAAGTACCGCCTATCAGGCTTGCTGTCGGTGCCGCAGGACCAACTTTATCGAATACATAATTTTCGATTGCAGATAATCCTTTGTTGCATACAGCATCATATGATACTGCCTTTAATGTTACAGTTACACCATCTGCTCCATCTATATTTATTGCACCAGTGTAAGTAGCTTTTGTATTATCCGGATCACTTCCATCTAATGTATAATAGGTCGATGCTGCATCAACTGCAGGGGTTAATGTTACACTTTGTGCAACATTGTATGTCCCACTAATGAGACTAACTAATGGTGCAACCGAGCCTGCCTTATCAAATAAATAATTTTGAATTAATACTGAACCAATGTTTCCATACACATCGTAACTTACTGATTTTAATGTTACGGTCACCCCGTCTGCCCCATCTATTGATATTAGTCCAACATAAGCAATCTTTGTATTGTATACTTCAGTTCCATCTAATGTATAATACGTGTATACTTCGTCATTTACAGAGGTTAATGTTACATTCTGTTCAGTATAATATGTGCCGCCTGCCGGACTCGCTGTTGGTGCTGCAGGACCAACTTTATTGAATATATAACTTTCTGTAGAAATTGTTCCTTTGTTACCTGATGCATCATAGCTTACTGCTTTTATTTCTTTAATTGCTCCGTTAGCTCCATCTATTGCAATTGCTCCAACGTAAGGAGTTTTTGTATTATCGGGATTACTTCCATCTACTGAATAATAAGTAGATGCTGCATCATCTGCAGGGGTTAACGTTACACTTTTTGCTGTAACACATATCCCGCCCATTGGACTTACTATTGGTGCTGCAGGGCCAACTTTGTCGAATAAATAATTCCCTGTTAATTGGGTTCCCTTATTCCCAAGTGCATCATAGCTTGCTGCTTTTAACACCCTAGTGACTCCGTCTGCTCCGTCTACTGCAATTGCTCCGGCATATGCCGTCT
>DHFP01000170.1 GCA_002402315.1 Clostridiales bacterium UBA4821 | reverse complement strand
ACTGTATTCACGCGTTATGCCTACAAGTTTATTTTTGTTATTTAGAATGTCCTTAACCGGTCCCATAAAGCTGGAGGCGACAGCAATATCTCCCTGAACGTTATAAAACCTTATTTTTGACAGCTTATCTGAAGTAAGCGCTAATTTAAACCTTTGAGCCTTCTCAAGTGTAATGTCTTTTTTCTGGCCGTCAAGCTCATAGCTGAACTTACCGGTCATTAAGGAATTGGGTAGTGAATAGGAAACAAACATCAATTTTTCAAGGTTTGTGAGAATGTCTTTTGTGGAATTATCTTTAACGTAGTTGAATAGTGAAGATTTTTCCTCAGCATTCAGCTTAAGGGCAAGGATAGAACACAGCGATGTCAGCTCGAGAATATCGTCCTTGTCCTTTCCGTGATTCAAATATGAGTATGGGCTTACTTGTATGCTGTGGTCTTGCATTATTCTCAAGTATACATCTCTGGCACCATCATAATCCCCCAAGTCGGCAAGAGCTAGTCCGAGATATAATTTTTCTTTCGGCCCTAATCCGGAAGAACCTAAAAGGTTTTTGGTTTCTATCAGAACAGGTTTGCCCAATGAGCCCAATCCCCAGTAAGAAGCAGCAACGTCTTCAGGTACAGAGTCTTTATTATTTAATATATTGGAGAAGTATCCTTCAAGTGCGCAGGTGTCAAAGCTGTCTTTAGCCAGTGAACAGATTTTGGCCGAAAGTTCAGGATTACTGCTGTCATAGGTTAGAAGTGAAATACCTCCATCCGGGGCTTGGTATTCCTTGCCGTCAAATTCTTCATTCCACCAGCTTTCTTCTCCATAGTACAGCTTTATCAATTCGGAGGAACGGTTTCTTGCCAGTTTCTGATCTATCCTTTCTCCCCATTCATATGCCAGCGAATTAAGGGTTTCGTAAAACAGGGATGCATCTGCATTATAGAACGAAAGCGTGGTAAGACTCTTGCCGCCGGCTATCTTTATTCCGTCTGCAAGTTTGTGGTATTTTATCTGCGCTGCTTCAAGGAGTCCTTTTACCACTTTAAAATCTCTTTTGATTGCATCCTTATGGTTCCCGCACTCAGCCTTTACAGTTATAGAGTAACTACCCTCTTCCAGCTTTCCAATGCCGATATTGGTGAATAGGGTTGTTTTGCCTGCAGATGTAAATGTCTTTTCAATACCATTTTCATTTTCCAGTATGACGGTATACTTAATCTCATTCCTGGCATCTACTGCCGTTCCAAAAGTCCTGGCTGTAACATAGGGGCTGTCTCCTTCTAAGAATATGTTATTGAATATGACATTTGTAAAGAATGGCAGGCGGGTTGTGATGTTCAGCTTTCCGCTTCCAGCCTTAATATCACTGGTGACACCCTGGTATGTAATTCTCCAAGATGTAAGATTATCGGGCAGCTTAAAGCTTAACCTGGCCTTTCCGTTGCTATCGCTTTCTACCGTTCCGAAAAATGCATTATCTTTAAATGTAGATCTTATTTGGTCTCCACCCTCGCCCCCTTCAGCGCCCATGCCATAATCCATTTTGTCCGGAGGTTCATATGAAAAATAATCGGTAACCATCCCTGACGATATGGACGGGGAATAAAGGCTTACGAGAGTATCTACAGACTGATTCCGGATTGCAAAGAATGCTTCATCCACCACGCTCAGGTTTAGGTGAGCATTGCAGGGGTTGCCATTGATATCTTTTACATCAATATCAAGGTTTACGGTATCACCTGGACTGTAGCTTTGCTTGTCAGTGCCGACAGTAATTTTCAGCTCTTTTTGTGAATAATCGTAGTACACATTCTCCATTCCTGCGTCAAAAACCTTTATACCATCAAAATATACTCCTTTTACATATATATTCGGCGTATGTTCTTCCTTGAAGTCAAAGGAGTATTTGTCGTCGCTGGTTATTACATAATCCAGAAGGCCGTTTTTGAGAACAAGGAAGAGCGATTTATCCTTGCTGCTTTCAGGCAAGGCTTCTTTATCGTATAGGATTTTTAAGGAAACATTTTCACCGGGTTTATAGCGTGGTTTTTCATTTTCCTTTGTCAGCATATAGCCCTTGGGCCCATAGTATTCAGGAGAATAACCGTAAGAGTAATCTTCAGGGTATATATTGCAGGTCTCGGTAATCAAATTCTGACGGGAATCCCGGCCTTCCAAAACAATATAATAATACTTCCATTTGTCAGGGTCCTTGTCATATGGAAAGTCAAACTGATACTTGCCGCCTGAAGTTGTAAATTCAACTTCCTTTATCAGATTTTCAACTTGAAAATATTCAAATGTTTTTTCTGTTCTTTTGCTTATAAAATCGTAGTATTCACCGGTTTCCCTACTGTCCCAGTATTTCTCATAGATTTTAGCTTTAAGTCTGGTGTTTATAGAATTTCCTTTATACTCACTTTCGTCAAAGTAGTAGTGAGGTGAATTTCTAATCCTGCTTAAATCTATCCGGTTTGTTTCAACACTAACAACACCTTTCGTTTCATCACGCTTTCCATCCGCTTTTATCATAATATCGCCTGGAAAAACTCTTACACTTTCCCACGCCGAGATATCCTCCTCCTCAGCCTGTGCATTGCTGATGTGAAGGTTAAGAGTATCCGGTTCCCAAGAATCATTGGGGTGGGATGGAGATACCGTGAGCTTTGCGAATCCATTCCTGTCACAAGCAATCTTTCCGGAGTGTGTATCATTATAATTTGTAGAGTAATTATAGTCCAACTCTATTCCCGAAACGGGGGAGCCTTCAAAAAAGCTTGCTTGAATATCAAAGTTTATTTTTTCCCATGAGAAAACTGCAGTTTTGTCCGGAGTCAATTCAATTTTATAAGAAGGTTTGCTATACTCTTGAACCTGGAGATACTGCGTGTCAATAACCTTGTCACCGACCTTGACGTCCATATTATATGAGCCAGAGGATAGATTGGGCAGGACAAGCTGACCGCTGAAAGTACCTGCCGGAGAAAGGTCAATCTCCCTTGAGTCAATTATCAGCTTTTCATCTGAGTATTGATAGTTATAGTTATACTGGTATAGTTCCAATATGGCTTTTCCAGGCTGCTCCAGGGTTGTTCTCGGCTTTATTACACCCCAGAAATTTACCGTATCTGTAGGAAGATAAAGTCCCTTGTCTAGATAGAAGTGTTTCCAATATGTATCATTTATATCTTCATATTCACTCTCGTAGTAATAGTAATTGTCTATATCGGAAAGCAGCTTGGCAAAGAAGGTAGGGGAACCCTTTGAAGATATTTTAAAATAGTAATATTCATTATTAACCGGAGTCGAAATTTTTTGATTTATTATTGCAACACCTTCACTGTCGGTTCTAACATCCTTTAAGCCTTCAAGTGCTATCACAGCACCTTCAAGAGGCTCACCTGACCTGGTATCATTAACCCAGGCCAGCGCCCTATCCTTTAAAAGCATTATGTAGGTGGATATGCTGCTTACCTGAACATGAGTCTGTATTATTTTATCTCCCGAAATACATTTAACCAGATAGTGTCCTTCAGATAACTGGGAGGGAAAGACAAGGAGCTTCTGGCTGTAAGACCACTCTTCTTTATTGTTTGCGACAGCCAGTTTGGTATTAAAAGAGGTAACCTTGTCCAGGTTATCGGTGCTGAATTTTATCTTTGAAGTATCTAAATAAGCCCAGTAAGGTACTGTATCATATTTTTTAATGTCATTGAGAAAAAGGTTTTCGCTTTTATACTTGTAGACCTCTATACTCATTTCAGTATCTTTATAGGAAGATGAGGCATCCATTTTTAACATTGGGCTTTCACCGGTCAAAAGGTTATTAAGATTTTCTGAGAATGAAATATACTCATAATTATATGATGATGTATTCGGGTCGATGTTCTTTTCAGTCTGAAATTGAAATATATAGTCTTCTTTAAGGGTTTCTTCGCTTCCCTCAAGAGCAGCTCCTTTTTTGATTTTAACCATGTAGACAGTATCTTTTTCAAGGCCGCCTTTCGGTACGAAAACAGCTGTCTTCTTATGACGTTCAAAGCTTCCTTCAACTTTTGGAGAGATCTCAAAGTAGTTATCAATGTCCTTATAGTTTTCATGGCTGAAGATTATCTCAATACCTGTATTGGTAGGTACTGAAGTGGCTTTGTGCCTTGGCAGGGTCCTTACTATATTAAATGTTTTTTTTGTCTGAAAAGCCCACGAACGTTTTTGACTGCTGTCGCCGGACTTGACATCAAACCGGTATATGCTGTTTGGTTTAAGAATACTCTGAAACTTTACTATATATTCTTTACCGGAAACTTTCTTTATATTAAAAGACTGATTGGGGGTAACTACAAGGGAGGCTTTTATAAGTTCCTCGGGATATTTTTCCTCGGAAATAATCTTGAATTCTGAATTCAGGTCAACTCCAATGCTGTCTGAAAGTACAGGAATAATCTTAAGCTTGTCCGGATTTATTGGAACTGACTTGGTACTTGCAAAAGTACCGGGGAATTTATCCTTATAAAACTGAAAAACAAAAAAACAGCAGGCCAGGGTAAGAATTAAAAGGAGTGACGTAACGACTATTTTTTTACTTTTTAAAGCCTCATAGATTTTCATACAAGAACCCCCATTCAGATTATTGGGTATAGAAGAAAAAAATTCCTATATAAATAGTTTTACATAATATAGGACACTTTTCAAGAATAATTTACTTGATTGCGCTACCAGTCCCTATATTTTTGAATCTGTATACCCAATGTCTCGTAGGTTTTTTTATTTACTTCGCCCGTTGGCCAAAGGCCCTTATCCTTCTGGAACTTAATAACCGCCTTTTTTAGCCATATACCGTATTTACCATCGGGGTACCCGTGAAAATATTTCAGTTCTTTTAACTTGTTTTGGACTTCCATTACATCAGAGCCTACATCACCGTCCTTAATCCTGCGATAGGTCCTATTTGGATGAATTATTGTAACTTGAGTACCTAAAGGTACAATGTTATAGAGTTCTTTTGCATCTTTATTATACATTCTAATACATCCTCCGGAGGCATTCTTACCTATAAGGGAAGGAAAAACTGTACCATGTATGCCGTATTTGCCATAGGGAACATTCAAGGCCATCCACCGTCCTCCAAAGCCCTTATACCAGGTATCTTTGGATATAATTTTCCATGTGCCCAAGGGTGTAGGCGTGCTGATTTTTCCGCCTGAGACGTCATACGACTTAACAAGTACATCTCCTCTATTAAGATGCAGCTTGTTTTCTTCAAGATTTATCAGGATACGGTATGGTGGCTTATCCTGCTCAGTGATAGATACTTCCCAATTGGAATACTGTCTTACGTTAATTACCTCAAGATAGTTATGAAGAAAGCTTATTAGTGATATTAAAATTAAAAGAAGCAGAAAGATAATGTTTACTTTTACCAGTTGTTTTACCATAAGTCATTCACCCAAATTTGCATCTTATATTTAATATTCATGTTTTGGCTTAAGTATGATTTTAATAAAGAAAAAACAGGGGGTTCTGTATATATTCAAGGGTATGACTATGGAATGACACGAATTTGGCCGTTGATTCCAAGTAAATAGTAAAGTATAATCAATATAAGAATATGCAAGGAATAAACATTCACCTGGTTTTACAAGTTTATTCGGATTATAGCCTTTCTAACCAGTTTATCTCAGAATTTTCTATTTGTTTTTTGATTTACAGTATTTAAACCTTTCCAGACAGGGTT
>DHFP01000151.1:13343-16592 GCA_002402315.1 Clostridiales bacterium UBA4821 | reverse complement strand
TATGGGGTTTTCGCACCGGAATCATCTCATATCCATAAAATCTGGCAATATATGGTACACTCACAAAAACAATACCATACAATACTATAGAAAGACCTATGTTCAATAAAAATATTGACGAAAAATCAAGATTATCAGCATCCTTTTTTGAATCAACGCATTACCAAAACCACTTATCACAAACTCATTTGCTATTGCAATGAAAACAGTAGCCATAGCTATTAGTCCATATTCGTCAGGAGACAGTAATCTTGCCAGAAAGATTGTTACAATCAAAGATACAACTTGTGAACCCATTCGTTCGGAAAATTTCCAAATCATATTGGTAATTATACTAGATTTTGACACTTCTCTATTTAATGTAGTATTCACTATACCTCCAGCTTTTTATCATTCATTTTTCAATTTTATGTAGGTTCTACTTAATTCTAATATTTATTAGCATTAAAATCTTGTTTTAATAAATATTCAGATACAGCTTTAACACCTTGTATATTATATTCAATGCAATCAATCTCTACTTTTCGGTATTCTCCATTGTGCTTGCTAATATTTTGGACACCAAAATATTTAATAATGCTATAATAAATAACTAGAAGATTTCTTCTCCAGGTATTACTTTTGATCACCTTTCTCATTACCCTTTTTATATTCATTCTAATATTCCATTTAACTAGGTTAAATTTATAATTCTTAAAAATATCTTCTCCAAATGCCTTCGCAATATTTTCGATCTGTTTTAGATAGAACGCTTCGTCGCGATAATTCTCAGGTAACCACCTATGCAACTTATATAGTATTTTTATAATATCATCTTTCTCCCTGTAATCCTTTTTTATATTATAGCGAGAAACTTTAATAAATTCTTTGTATGCCAGAAGGGCGGATCCAGAAACTAAAATAGTACATAAGTTTCTGAATTCTTGGGAATAATAGTTGCGATACCTGTAATATGCATATAAACTCCTAAATCTCTTGCCCAAAAATTCCATCGATTGTATGCTTTGTTCCGAGAAAAGACCCACGCCTACTTCGCTATTTCCCGCTATTACAAGCGGATAGTCAATGTATGTAATTTTATCTTCAACGAACAAATTAACTATTCCAGTATATATATCTTGACTATCTCCATCTTCAAATTTACCAGTCATTTCTAATATTTTACAGATATGCTCTCTCTTTACACAGGATACCAGGTACATATTTGGCATGTATATATAAGGTATATTGCTTAGTATAAACTGCTTAATAAATGGCTCCGTAAAAAATTCTTTAGCTTTTGTATAATGAGAAAACATATAATTAATTGTAATTTTATTGGACAGGTCACTGAACGGAAAGTCTGGCCAGTAATACATAGCGTGATTCCAGGTAAATACATTGTTTTCTGGATATTGTTTTATCGTTTTATAAATGGTTGAAAGAGCAATCTTTATTAGCCCGTCATCTGAACCAATAGATATAAGATATCTCCCACGAGAGTTTAAATATGCGAATTCAAAACTTTTTGCCAAGCTTAAATCAAATGGCGTACGGACGTATCTAATATGCGGATCATCAATACTACTGACAAAGCATTGCACATTATTATTACAACTATTATCACTTATTAATACTTCATAAGTCCCTTCAAAATCTTGATCAAGACATGTTTCAATGGTTTCACGAAGGTATTTAATTGAATTTCGAACAGGTATTATTATACTAAAATCATACAGTGGTTTCTTTATAAATTCTTCTTTTACGTCATATCCCCATATATACGAAATAGATGATAAATATGATCCAAGCAAAATGCAATCCATTCTTGCTATCGGTTGTATTTCATAATGCCGAAAATACATTTCAAATATTTTGCTAATCTCTACATCTTCATTCAACTCCATTAATAAATCAGAATTTCCAAATAAAACCATCGGAACTTCTTTTTTATTTTTATTATTTAAAAACTTAATAATATCAGACAAAAAACATAAATTGACTCTGTTTGCTGTTTTAGGAATTCTAATTGTTATAATGTTTCCTTTTTTATCCTGCAACTCAAAACATTTTTTCACAGAAATTGCTTCACTACTAGAATCATAATATGGAATTATATGATATACAATTTCACCAATCTTTGAAAGCGCCTTAACTACACAACTTTCCCTTAACATACTTAATTTATCGCTGTACTCTGAAATCACACAATATTTATTACTACTACCTAATAATTCATTTTTAAATTTTTCTGCCTGCTCGTATTGAGATAATGCTTTTATGATGTCATTAGCAATATCGATTTTCAAATATTGTGCCAAAGCAATATAGACTGCCACCTCAGTAATTCTAAGCAACTGAAAATTATCTATAATAATGTTTTGAAGCGTTTCTTTTGTAATATACTCATCTTTTAAAAATTCATGATAAATAAAATATGATTTTTCCTCCTGCTCATAAAGATATAAATCCCGTTCTTCTTTTTTTCGGGACATAATATTATAACTATTTTCATATTTATTTGCCTGATATATGTCTCCTAAATAACGATATATATTCGATAAATGTTTAATTGCTATTAAATCTTCATTATCTATCATAGCATACGGAAAATATTCTTTATAAATTTCATAAGCATTATTATATTTTCCTAACTCTAAAAGACATTTAACCTTCAGATTAATACACTTTCTCATACAAGTCGTCGTTGGCATTAATGCATCAATTTTTTTTATTGCAACTTCAAATGACTTATTATCTATTAACCACTGCACAACACTTAACTTCAACCTTTCCTTCACTTTCATATTATACCCATTCCTTTCGCTTCACTAAGGTCAGAAATTCCCATATTATTATTGTTGTTTTTTCACTTAAAATTACCCATTAGTATAGCAATTCACAATCCAACCTTCAAACGACAGAGGAGTTGCGACTGGGCGTTAAGACTCTCGATATAATTTGGGTGGATTGTTATGATAATGGTCCATCTATTTTGCCGGCCCGGGGTGTGGGTTGCTTATGAGCAGCCACCCCAACGGGGCCGGTTTGGACATGGCGTCACTTTACGGGACAATGGGTCCAACAAACCGTGGTATAAGGATGTTTCTTTGCCTCCTCGTAGAGTCTATTGGGTTACTACTTCTTTTAGCCTGTTACCCTTGGCCTGCCGTGTTGTTCTTAACCGCTGGTTGCGCCCCCGGCTCAATACGATGTGATATTTGCAACCGCCCATTCATGCATCCGTCTGGCCGGGTGAGCACTCATTAA
>DHFP01000151.1:862-13288 GCA_002402315.1 Clostridiales bacterium UBA4821 | reverse complement strand
GGATTGACGTAAAATCACTGTTATCAAAAAATTACGATGTGACGCATGGGTTATTACAGACAAATTGTGCTTTGGTCGCCTTCCGCATGAGGTTTTTATGGACGAGCGTTTCATTGCACTGCAATGGAAAGCTGAATACATTAAACGCACTCGCTTTATTTTGCGAGACTAACTTACCTTACTTTTGTAGCTTTTCTCGCTATCTGAGGATAAAATCTTATTTTCAATGTATTTTTTTATTGTTTAAAATTTTGGTTTGTTTCTTTTGCTGTGGATTTTTAGACATGTGTTCATGGTTCTTTAAAAAACTTATATTCTGTATCTGAACCTATATCAGCATCCTTTCTTGCTTACCCTCTTCAGCCTGTACAACTAAAGGATAAGGTAAAAGCAGGAGTGCTGGCAATGGCTTTTTCAGTTTTATGTTCAGATTTTAACTTGCGAACTGCTCAATTTTTATTTTGCCTTAAACAGCTCGGCAAGTTATATATTTTTCGTCAGCGCATATGAACATCAAATAATAGCATAAATATATCGTGCTATACATTTCTGCAACAACAAACAAACCAGCAAGCATTACAATCAGTATCTTGCCACAAATGTCGCTTCTTCTAAACCGAGCCCAAAGAAAAGCAATAAACAAACCGAGCCCGATATATCCTTGACCGTATAACATTTTAATAGCCCCATTATAATATTTGTAGTAGGAATCAGGATAAGTCAAAAAGCCATTCCCAATGATTTGCAAGCTCTTGTCTTCCTCAAAAAACAACAAAAGATTATAGATTCTTGGGAATATCGCGCTTGACCCTAACGAACCGCTAAATACACGATAATAAGCATCTAAAAATATGGGTACTTGCAACAGAAGAATAAATAGAATCGCTAGTGAAAAAACTCCAATTAGTATATTCATTAGGCGACTTACAAATTGGCCTCGATTCTGACCATCTTTATGTTTAAATAGCCACATAGTCCAAACAACAATTATAAAAAAAATCCCAATACCTGATGTCGTAAACATTATTCCAATTGAGATAATTGCCGCTTTCTTAATACTGTTTTTATTAGAAATATTATTGAATAACAAAGTTACGACTCCAATTAAGCAGTATAGACTCATATGAGAAGGCTCAAGAAAGAAAGCAGATGGTCTAAACATTCCTTCTATTGATATCCCGGTTAACATAAAAGACATATAGTCATACTGTATGTAATCAAGCAGCAGGGGTTTAATCATAAAATTAGCATAAAATCCAAATAAATAGTGCGTTATATATTGTACCAGCACCAGAACCGCCGCAATAAGAGAAACTATTTGCACAACCGAAGATGCGCGTCTCACACTAAATACTTTTGTATTTGAATATCCCACATGAACCAAAACGCAAAACGCCATAATCAAAACCGTCAGTACTGCCGTTCTATATGTGGCACTGTCGTAATGTCCCCATATGAATATGCTCAGGATAGCATCAATGAGAAATAGAACCAACCAACCATAACCTGGACACTTTTTCTTCATTATTTGGCCAAGGTTTGTTAATAGCAAAAGCACACCGCTAATGAGCAAAAGTATCGTACCAATTTCAGCCAAATTAAATATATCTTTATAGAGTGATAATATAGGTAATAGAGCAATAATAATTGTATATGAGTTTGAACCCTTATCCATTTTCGCTATTTGTCGCATATAATTTATCTCAGCCAAACACTATAAAAAGGAACTGCTTGGCCAACCTTTCCATATCGAAAGTTATATAACCTAATTGATATCAACCTCATAAGCCTTGACTTTATATTACATCCATGTTTATGCATATCATCTTGGAATGCGTATTCATGAAAATCCCAGTCTGTTCTATCTCGCAATATTTCAGGCCCGAACCCATCTGATTTTCGGTATTTGTTTACCATTTTTCGCAGTGCTATTTCGTCAGATAACAAAGAAAATAAGTCTTCTGAATCTTCCATGACCACCCCATTATTCCTCAGTCGAACCTGTGTTGCTATATTGCCGCTACAAACATTCGTAATTACGAAAGCATTTGCCGATAAACATTCGTAGTAGGTGTAGCTATATGTTTCAGGGCAAGTAGAATTCAATACTGCTACATGTATCTCATTATCCCTCAGCGCATCAGACATTGCTGTAGATCCGTCTCTTTGAATTGATACGCCAATGCTTGTTACACCTGTTAACTTTTCGCGTCCGGTTCCAAAATAAAATAATGAATAATTCTTATGATTTTTTGACAGCATTTTTAAAGCGTTTTTCCAGGCATTCCAACCCTTTCTCTGACTTTGTGCTCCAACATAAGCAATTCGTAAAGAGCGTCTATCTTCGACTACTTCCTTATTTCCAGAATATTTACCACATAACACTTGGTTTGGAACTGTCACAATAATTTCTGAATACTGCGGATATGCCTGCTTCCAGAGGTACTCAACAAACTTTGATGGAGCTATGAAACACAAATTTAACCGACTCAACCCTTTAAGGAAATCCATTACCTTTTCTTTTTTACTTTTTGACTCACCGTAGTATTTGCAGTTAGAACATTTTTCTTCAGTTAAGCTTGCGTCACCGCAATAATACTCACCATTCTTTAGTAAATTATACTGAACACAAGCTGTATAAAAGTCGTGTATCATGACATATACTTTTCCATGCTTTACCACAGAAAGTATAGATGATAATGCACTCAGCTCAATATTCATAAGATGATGCAAGTAGATACCAACAAGTTCGTGCCCTTCATCGACCAGTCTATATAAGGAATCTCGTAGCACATCTGTATTTAGAATATCAACCACCCTATCGTTGAGCATCACCCCCCACATATTGATTACGATAGCACCTAATGATTTCTTGACTGGGTAAAGAAGAATCGTATCAACATCGCTTTTATCTAACGCAGCAATTTGTGCTTTTATATATTTTTCGGTCCCTGCACTATGAAGGTTTATGTTGGTATAAAATACCATTAAGACAAACTTTTTTCTCATCTATGCCCACCTAAGTCAAAAATTCTCTATCAAGATATGGGCTTTTACCCAAATTTGTTTCTTCGTTTTATTCATTCTAATATCTCTACTAAACAAAAGTTTCATTTTACTTCGCATTGAATTCCTATAATTCGCCACTATGCGCAATTTATATACATCTTCATCGGACAACAAATCAGAAAAACCTTTAAGCAGTTCTTGTGCCATGTATTCTCGTATGTGAGCATCTTTTCTTTTAAGCTGTTTCAATCTCTGTTTCCACAGTTGTCTCAATGACGGTTTGTTCCCAACCTGATTATTCCCATGTTGGCGATATTTTACCTGTGGAGTAGAGTCATAAACCACTCTTCCGAAGTAAGAACAAATAACATACATCCAAAAGTCGTGGAATTGTATTTTCATCGGGTCTGCCTTAAGAAACATTTCTTTTGCTTTTTTATTAAATACAATTGTACACCCCACTGCCAAGTTCTCAAGCAATCTTTGAAAGTTACACTCAGGCAATGCTACTTCTTTATACATATTACCTAAATGATTCAAGTTAAAATCAACTAGCTCACAGTTTGAGAAGTACATACATGGTATATCGCTATATTCTTGGATATGCTCTATTCCTGTCTTTATCTTAAGAGGCATCCATACATCGTCTTGATCGGAAAAAGCATAGAACTCAAAATCATCGGAGAGTTTCACAAGTTCATAAAAACTACGAGCAAAACCTAGATTCTCAATGCCGATAATCAACTGTATATTTTTTTGGATCTGCCGATAATGCTCTATTCTTTCTACTGTTTTGTCATTTGATAAATCGTCACGAATTAGACATTTAATACTAACGTTTTCCTGATCGACAATACTATCAAGCTGTTCGACAATATATTTCTCGCCGTTATAAGTTGACATGAGTACTTCAATATCAAAATTTCTCTGATTGACTATATCCATCATTTTAAATCCTAACCTCCAGACCACATCAGATCTCTCTTCATCTCTATTGTCTCTGTTATTCCTTTACTAAGATCGTACCTTGGTTTCCAACCGATAGCTTTTTGAATCTTCCCTATATCTAAAACAATGCGATTAATACCACTACTTGTTGAAGGGTCATAGTTAATTATAGGCTTCTCATCCAATTTATTACACAGGCATTCAATGATGTCCAACGTTGTAGTTCCGACCCCAGTGCCAACATTAAATACGTTAACGCCTTGATAATCTTGCCTTGCAGCCATTTCAATTGCATTTGCAACATCATCCAGGAATACATAGTCACGAACTACACTAGACGCATTTCCCCATATAGTAATCGGTTTTTCATCTAATACATTTTGGATAAAAACGTCAACAACTCCCTGCTGCTTATCTCTAAATAACGGTGATCCATATACGTTACCTATCCTAAAAATTAGAGATTTTATCCCATATTTTTGGTGATAAAAACCCAGTACATTTTCACACAAAAGTTTCCCAGTCCCATAAGCCGTTTTAGGAACCAAAACATCAGTTTCTTTAGCAAAACCATCGTTCATCTCTCCATAAACAGCGCCTCCTGATGATGGAAATATTATACGCTGTACCGAATTCTTCACCATCATATGTAGCATATAATCAAGAGCGATTAAGGTTTTGGATATTTCATTACTTAGATTCTCATCGTTCGACTTAGGAATTGTATTTGAAATAAAGTAGAATACAACATCTATATTTTTTAATGACTCGGCCAAAATTGCTTCGTCAAACATACTACCAACTACGTATTCTACCCCCTTAATGCGCATGTGTTCATTTGCTTCACGAATGTCTAAATTCCTTATCATCCATTTTTGAGCCGCTAATTTTATGAGAATACCATACCCTAAAAGACCGTTTCCTCCAATAACCAACGCTCTCTTCCTTGCATTCATATGAATTCCTCACCCATTCAAAATATTTTATAATCTTATATGACTAGCACATATCCCAATTATTAGTCATGTGCCACAATCGTTGTTTTCAAGAATATCTATGTATTTGTTGACGAATTTTTCATATGAGAAGACTGTTCTCGACTTCTTAATAGAGTTGTTTCGAATTTTAAAATATAATTCCCTATCCTTTGCAAGTCTCACAACTGCATCTTTAAAATCTGATGGAGTAAGATTGTCAACCATTAACCCATCTTCACCATTACAGATAAGGTGTGGTATACCAGGAACTTTACCAGCAATGACTGGTAGACCAACATTCATACAGTTCAGTATTATTAGCGGAGTATTCTCGAATGCCGATGTGCATACCAAAGCGTCCATGCTATTTAGCAGTTTGTATAAATCGTCTACAAAGCCAATAAAGAAAACAACATCCTGTAGCCCGTTCTCTTCCACGTATCTTATATTTTCCTCTAGTAGTTCACCCTTACCCGCCATATAGAAAAGTGTGTTAACGCCATCGTCATATAGCAGTTTTGCCATTCTAACGAAGATATCCGGGCGCTTTTGAAATGCCATCCGACCAACAAAGCAAACCTTAAAAGACCCGTCACCGATCCCACTATAGATGGATTGCTTTTCTATATCTATATTGGGCACACGATTCTCTAAATAGAATGCTGTCTTTTTTGTATATCTATAAATTTCATCAGCCAACTCAGGTGAACCTACAATTATACGATCCGTTCTTCTTCCGATAAACTTCGCTATCATTTTGTAGAGAACCTTTTGCTGTAGTGGTTGATTACTTCGGATAATAGGATTAAGGAGTAGTGGAATTGTTTTCTTATTTTTCCAATTTCTAAAAGCCCATAGGAAGTAGAAAGCGGTTCCAAATAAGTATGGATTTAATATAAATTCCTCATTTCCTGCCCATTCGTCGATCTTCGCTTTTATCGATCCCATTGTTCTAAAATTGATTTCAGATATTATTGGATGAATATTTTCATCTTCTAATTTTTTTGATAAAAATCCCTCCGGGCAGACAACAAGCAGATCATATTTTTCAGACAGGTACGGTGCGATATCAATCATTAATTTTTGCGCACCTCCTCCAATAGAAGAGGATATGGCTATCACTAACTTCTTTTTCTTATCAACTTTCATTTTAACTACCTCGCCTTTGTATCTACCTTAGCGTCTCCCATGTAGCTTTTTGTTGCTTTCGGATCAGTCGGATCCACCCCAGGAACAGAGCAAGATTGACCGACATGAAGTAGAATATGATTGATATGAGCTTACCTACTGCACCATTAAGCTTGCCGCCACGCCTCACGACAGCAAAGTAATAGCCAACCAATATAAGATAAGCTAACACTTGGCAAACAAATAATGCCAACATAAACCACGACTGAGCTACCAGTAAAGTATTGCTCATAAAAGCGATCATGAGAAGGAATGGAACAATCCACCTAATCACTCTGTGGGAGACATGAACAAAACTACCCTTCCTAGGAAATAGCATTGGCCAGAACACGGCGATTGCCTGATAATGGCCAGCTCCATCTCGGGTATGTCTTTTAAACTGGCTGACAAACTCATCATTAGGTTCTTCATACGCGATTGCTTTGTCCTCAAATATGACATCGTACCCAGCCTGTAGAATATAGGTCGACACATAGAAATCATCATTTATAATGCCCTTGCGTATCTCAGGTACGAGACCCTTCCGTATTGCATATATGGCACCGTTGGCTCCTGATAAGCGCCCTATATTTGATTCGAGTACTTTGACCCAATTCTCATACTTCCAATATGTATTTTCCGATCTCGCCCCCATACCTGACTTTTCATGTACCGCTAATCGAACTTGTCCGCTCACACAACCTATCCTTTCATCGATGAAGTATTTGACCAGATTAAGTATTGCCTTTGAGTCATACATTGTGTTGGCATCGGAAAACACCAGCACATCGCCATTAGCCTCTTTTAACATGCAGTTTAGAGCGTTTACCTTGCCGCCCCGTGGGAGGTCGAGGATGCGCAGATTGCTGATGTGAGAGTACCGCCTTGCAATCTCCACTGTCCGGTCTGAGGATCCGTCAGAGCCTATCAGAAACTCTATCTTGTCAGCCGGATAATCAATCAAGAGCATATTCTCAATTTTTCCAGCTATCACCTTTTCTTCATTATAGGCTGCGACTAACACTGACACATAAGGTTGATACTGTTCATCGATTATGTATTTCTTTTTTCTAAATCCTGCAAGGATTTTCAAGATAAAAGGATATATAGCATACGTATAGATAGGGAGAAAAAGGCTGATTGCAAATACTACGCTGATGAGCTTATTCATCTACGAGCCTTTCCTCCTCCTAATGAGGTATTTCCAAAACACCTTAAAGGATTTTGTTATTTTAACAGCATCTTCTTTACTGGCTAAACACTGTCCAAGCTTCATAAAGATGTATTTGGGTCGTAAATAAAAGGACTTTCTAGCGCGGTCGCAAAAATCAACTAATTCTTGATCAGTTAATTTATCAGTTGAGAAAACGCAGTTGTGTAATCCCTCAGACGTAATCCAGTCTCTGTAATTTGTAGTTTTGATAAAATTGTTAGACTTGGCCCACTCATATGCTTCTGTTCCTGGGTACAGCATCAATGGATAATACTGTACGGTATCCAAATGAAGTCGTTTTGAAAACTCTAGCGTCTCCATCATTGTTTCCTTTGTTTCGCCAGGATTGCCCACCATGAAGCATCCATGAACTCTTAGCTTTGCCTTCCTCGCATTCTCGTTGAATTTCAGGGATTGCTCTAGCGTAATACCCTTGTGCATGTTATCGAGAATCTGCTGATTGCCACTCTCAAACCCTGCCACGATTAACTTGCATCCAGCTTTCTTCATCAGCACCATCGTGTCATATTGGAGATTAACTCTGACCTGCACAATCCATTTCAGGTCGACATTATTCTCAATCATCATGTTACAGAACTCTTTAACATTCTCCTGATCAACTGCAAAATTATCATCATCAATGAGAATCTCTTTAACCTCTGGAAAGTTCTGCGTTATATACACGCACTCATCAAAGAGGCTCTTTGCGCTGCGCTTCCGGTATTTCTTGCCAAACATGACCTGCGAGTATATGCAGTAGAAGCACTTGGAAGGACACCCCCTGCTTGAGAATATGCTGATGGTAGGATAGCTTACATGAGCATAGAAGTAATCCTTAATATCTAGATACTTTTTATAGACCTCACTGACGTAAGGCAACTCATCGAGATTGTGTATGTACTCTCTGTCAGGATTGTTGATAACCTTGCCGTCCACCACATAGCTGATGCCGGCTATCTCGCTATATATGTCAGGAAAGTTTAACTTCTCAGCCAACTCCCTCAGCGTATAGTCATATTCATGGCGGGCTATGAAATCTACAAATGGATTCACAGGCAAGATTTCCTCAACACAAGCCGATGCGTGAGTTCCCACCAAACATATCCTTGCGGTTGGAATGACTTCTTTGATAACTTGGGCAAAATCTAAGTCACTTGAAATGCTCGGAGTTGATGTATCAATAATAACCAATTCAGGCGCAAACTTCCCAACTTTGCTCAACGTTTGTGCCTTATCTAGACATTTTGCAGGTGCATCTATAATCTGTAATTTATGTCCCTCTTTATCCAAAACACCCGCTGCATGTGACAACCAAAGCGGAAAATAGATAGTGCCGCTTTTACCAACGCCTGGACTTCGGGAACTTTTTGAATATCTGTCCAGAAAAGGTGGATTTAACATTAGAATCTTCATGGTTTGTGTTCCTCACTTTTATAAACTTGTGTCGCTATTTCTTCTATCATTTGAAGCTATAATTACACACTCGTCCCCGACAATATTAGCAGCGATTCTTGGCAAATTCTTGTGTTCTTTGTCATCAACTTCTTTGCAGGACAGCACTAGCCAAATGGTCTTAAAGAATATCTTTAAATCTATTTTCAACCCTATGTTTTTCACATAGTAAATCTCATAATTAAACTTCTCTTCGTATGTAAGATTATTTCGGCCATGTATTGCAGTCCAACTTGATATGCCAGGGAGAACCTCAAACCGTATCATCTGCTCTTCAGTATACAGCCCCAAATCATTAATCAGAAACGGTCTAGGTCCGATAAAACTCATTTCACCCTTTAGGATGTTCCAAAGTTGGGGGAGCTCATCAATGCTTGTTTTTCTAAGCACTTTTCCTGAAGTTGTCATCCTCTGTTCATCAGATAAAGCTCTTCCGTCTTTTTCAGTTTCAACTCGCATGGAACGAAACTTATACATTGTGAATATTTTTTTGTGCTTTCCAGGACGCCTTTGTTTGAATATAACGGGTCCTTTGGATTCAAGTTTGACCCAAATAGCCGCAATCAGAATAACCGGCGAAAGAACGATTAACAGAAGGACTGTTAACACAATATCGCATATTCTCTTGAATACCAGATAGCTTTTTTGCCTTTTTGTCATTTTCTATCCCCCAACTCATACGCACTTTCGAGAATAACTCCAGTCGCTATACTGCGCATAGACCTTAAATTCCTTTTCCTTAATTCCTTTTCCATAATACATTTACCTAACCATTGCCGGATTTCCAAGAACAGTAGCTCCATCAGGCACAGGTTTTGTTACCACCGCGCCCATTCCCACAACGGCTTTGCTTCCAATATGTATACCATTGCGAATTGTCGCATTTCCTGAAATATAGGCCTGTTCTCCCGTCGATGAACTGCCAAACATAATTGACTCACCTACAACGAAAGTATCAGCACCCAACTGCACATTATGTGAAATGAAACAACTGTTATCAATCTTACATCCGTCTTCGATTACGGTATCATCTATAGCGCCACGTGCTATTACCGTATTTGCACCAACTTGGACTCGGTTTCCAATCTTCACACCGCCGAACTGAGGCATAGTAACAGCTTTACCATTCTCGTCTCTATCAGTGGATAGCCCATCGGCGCCTATAACTGAGTTTTCCCTTATTACTACGTCATCTCCAATTTTTACTCTGCCAATGATGCGAGTGCCGGAACCGATGAAGATGTTCTTGCCAATCTCAACGTCTGTATCTATATATACATTTGGGAATATCACAGCTTTTTCGCCGATAATGGCGCCTTTTGCTATATACGCACCATTGATCAGCTCATACTCCCCAAGTTTAGGATGATTTGTTATGCCGTTATCTTGGAAAAACCTACAGTATTCTAAGTGCGGATTCTCACATAAGACAACTGCGTGTCGCCCATTGATTTGCTTTGGCACATCAACATTGCATGGCCAAAAAACCAAACAAGACTTTATAGACGTCAAGCTCTCGGCTCTAGCCATAAAACCCTCTGTAACAAACATCACTGAGTTGTCATGGGCATTATCTAAAGATGCTGGGCGAAACACCGAAAACGAATACTCTTCAACGTATTTTCGTACATTAACTTCAAAAAACTTAGTCATTACCTACTCATCCTTTCTAACCACAAACACATAGTTCGTAGTAGCACTTTCACCATCATCCTATTATCGGCTTTCTTAAAGCTGGTATGCTCACGCCTTGCCAGTCACCTGCTTATAAATCCAGGAACATGCTAGAGCCAACCGGATTACCACAACCTATAAGACCGCCGCTTGGATTGATAGGCTTAGATCCATAGAAAGAGGTAACACCGTTCTCAGTATTGATATGCTCTTTGCCAGGCTCAGCTATTCCAAACGCTGAAACAGCAGCATATTCGATTGAAGTGAAACAGTCGTGCGTTTCAATGAAGTCAATGTCTTCAAGCGAGAGGCCTGCCCTCTGATAAACGACCATCACGGTCTGTCTTTTCCATAGCAACATATATGGTGTGTTCTTATGCTGTTTACTTTGACGACTTGGCAACCTATACAGCAGCCTTCTCAGATTTCTCCAATGAGAGGCTGACACTTTTGTATTTCTAAAAGATACAAAGATGCCTGATACATTGCACCTTATTGTGCCGTTGGCACCTATCTAGTACTGTTACTGTTTTTACATTCATGTTTGCCCCTAATTAATATTAATCCAAACAAATGCGCATGCCTCATCTCTCTCGCCTATATCTCTCTCCTAAAAGCACTCTCAAAAGCCTCTGCATAGAACATCCCAGCTTGCCCACCACGATAAGCCGCCAGTCCTTTAATTGCTTCGATGCTACGCGGGTGTGGAAAATCTCTCATAACACCCCTGTATTGAGATAATGCTTCTATTTTTTTATACAAACCTTCCTCGCCAACTTCAACAAAAGTATTAGGAGTAAACCTATGCATGGCGGCATTTAATGCCCAATCAGTGGAAGATGGCACCTCCATAAACAACAACTCCTTAAGCGGAGTGGCATCATTTCTACGTTGAAATAATCTCACAGCCGATTGGCAGGACAGTGAAGTATGTAGGTGATCATTATTTAAATCAGAGGGGTGGTGTGTAAAAACCACTTCTGCTTTTGTTTCAATGATAGCTTTCTCTATGAATTGAACAAGTTTCAGGTGTGGCACGGTGTTTAGCTCAATATTGGGAAAAGCTCCTTCTATAATCCTTGAAACGCCCAATATGCTCATACAGCTTCTTGCATCATTCTTCAGTTCATCTGTATTAGGACGATTATTCCTTGCATTAGCTTCGCCTGACATAATGCAGACATTGACTCCCTCCCCAACTTGTGAAAGCTTATATATTGTGGCTCCGGCTCCAAGCACCTCATCATCTGGATGGGCTACTACTATTAAATATGTCATATATCGTGTTCCCTCTCTCGCTTTTAAACTATTTTCAAATAACTTCAAATGAATAACCCAACTCATCAGGGGTGTTCGGCTTACTATCAGCCGTGGAATGCTTATTAACCGTGGCGTACATATCGGCAACTTGCCATTCCACCAAACTTCCTCTCTAGGAAAATCCACCTAATCTATTCCATTTCTCCTGCTCAACAGCCTCATCTTTACCGCATAGTTACTTCAGCATTACCATTCAATCATAGCCATTGATTTGTGTTTTCTAAAATCGAATCATACATCCTCTCCAACTGTTCAGAGTTAGTATTGCAGACTACTTTTCTGTCTTTTTCTATATAGCCAATGAAAGACGGAACTGCGATTGCTGCCAAGATAGCTATGACGGCAAAGATTACTATGATTTCGACTAAGCTGAATCCCCTATTATCAAATTTCCATTCTTGTTTTCTCTTTTTGTTACGTTCTTAGTACATTACTTGGCCCAATTATACTTTAAAGTAAAAAGGACAACACCGATTTGTTTTTTTTAACCAATTTCGGTGTGTCCAAAAAAATTATATTACATCGAAAATACTCCAGTTCTATTGTGAAGCTTATTTAACGTACCACACGACAACACTCATGAAAACTATACATAACGTTTGTCTGAAACTTCTGCACCACGACATCTCACTCCAAAAAAAATCTATATACCGCCCTGGGCTCCCT
>DHFP01000151.1:0-747 GCA_002402315.1 Clostridiales bacterium UBA4821 | reverse complement strand
CTTGCCGGCCCAGTTAATAAAAGTCTGTTTTGCTGACCCGAAAACCGTAAGGTCATCATTTCTATCGCCTATAAAACGTAACAGGTCTTTCAATACCTCGACATCCAGGATAGGGACATATCTTTCCTTATTCCCTTTTCCATGACGAACTCTGAAAACATAGCCACCATTGTTTAAAGGAATAAAATCTTTCGGTGTTAATGCGGTAAGCTCTCCAATCCTTAGCCCGGTGGCTAGCATTGTCCGGATCCCTAAGGATATGTGCCCTGGGATTCCAGTCATCCAGTTATAAAGTATTCCTAACTCTTCGTCTGTCATGAAGGCCGGTAACCGTTGTTCATCTTTTATTCTCAGCCTTTTTAGAATAATGGGGTGAGCAGATATATTCTGTTCCGCCACAAGAAAATCATAAAAACATTTCACTACAGACAACATTCCGTTTACGGTTTTTGGCTTTAAGTCACACCCAATCAATTCGTTACGAAAAGACTTGATGTTCTTCGCAGTAATTGTTAAATAATCCAAATTGCTTCTAACAAGAAAATCTTTAAATCTATTTAAATGGTTGCTGTTTTGTTTAACGGTATTTTTAACGCAACCCTTCATCTGCAGTTCAACTAAATACTCTTGAATCAAAACATCCAGCATTTTAAAGCACGCTGCCTCTGACCAAAGTTACAAAATCGCCCTGCAACTAATATCGATAAACGGCTCTAACTTCCCTGATCTTGTCCACTTTCGCAGCCA
>DHFP01000098.1 GCA_002402315.1 Clostridiales bacterium UBA4821 | reverse complement strand
TTAATTCAGTATTCTTTTTTGCTTTCATTTCTGGCTCTAAAACTATAAACTCCAACTGATTCTCTGGGTCTAAAAATAACTGATTTATTGATACTGAACTTTCATTGTAACTTGGGCAAATATCAACCCCATATTCTCTTTCTACCTTTACAACATTCTCGGAACAAAAATATCTATTCCTTAAATGAAACGGATTCCATTTGTTAAATATTCCCAACCCCATTGCCTTGAAAAAGAAAACAGACAATGCCATCCAATCATATTTTAATCCAATATATTTTTTTGCTATTTCTATGACACCTTTGCCATCTTTATCTGCATTATATTTTCTACCATCTTGCATAATGGTTGGTCTTAATACCATAATATATACATTTAATTTTCCATAGGTTTTTTCCCACTCTCTATCACACACCCCATTCTTTAAGTCTGCAAATATAACTCTTAATTTCCCAGTGGAATCCTTATAAACAAAATCAGTATGATTGAATGGACCCCCACTTCCCCACTGTATAAGTTTTGCACCAAACGCATTAAACCAATTACCCACTCTATGATAAATAAAAATATCCCCATCTTTTAATTGGTCTTGATATTTTATAATGTCTAATGGTTTATACCATAACATACTTAATCTCCTTTTGCTATACCCCTCTCGGAGTTTTTTGTTACATAACTTATTATATTTTTTAATTTACACATATTTTTTGTCGCACTTATTGTATATATTTGCGACATTATACACCAGACACATAGCGGTATCTTTTTGAAATAGCCCACCCACTATTCTCTAATTTTTTATTTACAAGCATATAACTTTGCCTAAAAATGTGCATTGAAGCAATACCACTTGCTATATTTGTCCCTGTTAAACTTATTTCTGGCAATAATAGAATATTACCATTAAGATTTGGAAGTCTACATATGCTAATATTTGAAACTGGATTTGTTACTGTTTCAACAGAGGAGTCGTCAAGAGAGGAAATATTTGCCCACCATTTTTCAAGATTTGTAGTAATAAAATCACCTTGGTTTATATCTATTTCACCAGCAACCCATAAATAACTATATTCTTGAAAATCTTCTCCAAGAGAAATATCCTTTGCTTTAATAGAACAACCAGCATCATAATAAGCACTCGTTAGAGGTAATACCAAAGAAATTGAATCAAAATCATCGTCTATCATACCATCCCCAGCATAATCGCTAAACAAATTTAACTTGATTTTTGTTGTTGCTGTTGCTCCACCAGCACCTATCTCGTTTGCTATCATAAGTAAAAAATCAAACCTTAATGTTTGGTATCTTAATACTTTATTTGTATTATCATAAAGCATATCTATTGGAACTATAATACCGTCTGATTGAAGTCCAGATGCCCCTGCACCAAGCATAGTATAGTATGTTCCATCAACTATCGGTAAACTTTTTACAACATCTGCAACAGAATTGTGCAATGGGATAAACCCACCGCCCCTTGCTGTAAAAACTCTTGGGGCTGTTTGATGTAAATCAGAGGATGTATCAGAACCTGTTGGGTTTGAGTTTATTACATTCCAGTCTAATCCTTCGCTATTTAATTTGTCATAAGTTATTGATTCATCAACTATATTTACAGAATCTACCATATCATTTTGCAATACCCCCGTTGCACCAGAAATATCTATTACATCTTCTATTTTTGCTTTATCAGCATTATCTTCCCACCATGCATCTAAAAATGCAGATGATGTAAATGTAGATATGTTGCTTAATTTTGATAAAATAGTTTCTAATTGCTTATTTATATTATTCATATAGTCTCCTTAATTTAATATGTACCATATCTACGCTCCCCAACAGCCCAACCATTAGAATTAAGTTCTTTATTTACAAGCATGTATTGTTGTCTAACAACATAAATTGGTCGTATTCCTGCAACATCTTGAAATACGGAAAATTTGGGAACTATTCGTAACGAACCATACTGGGATACTAAATTATCAACAGAAGGTTGTCCACCAGTAATATCCGTTTCAACGGAACTGTCTGGGAAAGTTACACTATTAAAATTTGCCCAATATTCAGTTATAGTTGATGTTAAAAATGAACTAACATTTAAATTCAATTCCCCAGAAACCCACCAATAACCAATTTTAACTGTGCTTGGATTTGCTGATATACTCTGTAATTGAAGAGTATATGTTGCTGAATAATACATATTACTGCTAGCAACAAGAAGGGTTCTTCCATGCGAATATCCACCAACTCTATCATAATTTCCCATACTGAAGTCAATTTTAAATTTATGCTCAGTTATAGACCCATTGGGTAAATCCTTTTTTAATAAAATATCAAATCTTAATGTAGGATATCTTGGTATTTTATTTACAAGGTCATACAGTAAATCTATTGGTACATTTATAGAGGTTATCCCATTCAACTCACCATCTAGCATATTATACCATGAGTTATTTACTGGAGAAGAAACTTGTGGCATAGTTGTTGAGTTATAGGATGAATTATACCCCATAATATAAGACCCGCCCCTTGCGGTAAAAATTCTTGATGCTTCTTGGTAAGGGTCTGATAAAGATGAGCCAACTGGTGTTATGTTTATCTCATCCCAATCTAATGATGGAGATAAATTACCACTGTTCATTTTTCCAAATGTAATAGCCTCATCGACAACATTATCAGTATCAACTACATCGTTTTGTAAAACCCCGTTTGCACCACTTAAATCTATTATATCTTCTATCTTTGCTTTATCTCCGTTACCAATCCACCACTCATCCAAAAAAGCAGTAGTAGTGAATGCTGACATTTCTCCCAATCTTGAAAGTATTGCTTCTAATTGTTTGTTTATATTATTCATAGTTTATCCTTTTACTTTGGTGAAATTATTCTTTTTCTTTCACTTATTGTCCAACCATTATTATTTAATTGCTTATCAATAAGATACATATTTAATCTTTGTATTTTTGTAACTGAAACATCTGGTGATAAGTCAGTCCCAGTAAAATTAAATTTTGTTTGTAATAACCCAACACCATTTGAATACTTTCTGTTCAACCAAGAAGTCTCCTGAACATAACTTTGTAATGTTAGATTATCAGGATAATTAACATTATTATATGTAGCCCAATTATCTACCATATTTGTCAAAAAATTATCTTTATTAAGATTAAGTTCCCCAGTTGCCCAATATAATGCACCGTAACTTCCACCTGCCATTGTCATTGTTTTTAGGTTTATACTATGACTTGAAGAGTAATAGACTGAAGCAGAATCTACCCCCAATGTTTTAGAAATTGTTGACCCCTCTGCCCCACTTAAAGACCTTTGAAATGTATGTAAAATAAAGTCAATATAAAATGTATTTATTGTTAAATTATAAGTGGAATTTATTTGAAATAAAATATCAAATCGTAATGTTGGGTATCTAAATACTTTATTTGTTCCATCAGACACAACATCAAAGTAAATAGGTAAATATGTTTGGGTTCCCATTAAAGAAAGGTTTACTCCAGTAATCAAATCTGCTCCTGCACTGTTAGGAATATAGTTACAAGTTACAGGAAATACTTGATTATATATAGGAATAACAGATTCCCCCCTTGCACTAAATATTCTCGACTGGTTTTTATATGTTTCACTATCAGAAGACCCTGATGGATTACTATTTACTAACCCCCAATCCAATCCACCATTAGCCATCTTGTCAAATGTAATAGAATTATCTGCAATATTATTACTATTAACTACGCTATCTTTTAATCCGCCATTTTCCAAATCTATTATATCACTTATTTTATTCCTATCTTCATTACTATTCCACCAATCATCCATACCAGAGGATGTAGTATTTGTAGAAATTTCATTTAGTTTATTGAAGATAAGTTCCAACTGTTTGTTAATATTCATACTATAAATTCCTTTTTATATAGATTTACTTTTTTTATGTTTGTTTTATTACTGTGCCATTCTCAATCCCCATCCTCTACCATCAGGGTCGGTGTTTCCAGTAAGAGAAGTAAATGCTGTTTCATCACTACTCATAAACGAATTTATTCTATTTACATACCACTCTCCATCTATATAAGATTCATTAAGTTTACACCATATCAATATCATAACAAAATTAAGAGTTCCATACTCGTTGACACCAGACGAAACCTCTTGATTTACTAAATCATAACTTGCACCTAAATCTTCTGGGTCTCTATTTTCAAAATTATTTATATCTGTTTGGTTCATATACCCAATCTTAAACCCACCCTTTATACTATTCTTTGTCTTTGCTGTTCCAAATGAACCAAAAGACAATGCCTGTCTTGATTTGTATGTCATTTGGTTAGTTATACTTCCAGTCATAACATCTGCTGAATAATATGGGTCTGTGCTTGGTAATAATAAAAACCTACTTGACAAAGATGAAGTTAAATACTTCCAAAATTTTACTTGTATTACAAATCCTAAATCTCTATCACCATCCACAATACCACTTATATTTCTTCTCTCAAAGTCAAATTCAAAGTTAAATGTAGGGTATTTCAAATGACCAGTTGTATCAAATAATATTCTTGTAGGGATTAGATACCTCTTTATCATATGTGCATTTGAAGTCAACGCTCCTGTTGTAGTCATTGAATTTAACTTTGTTTCTCTATACTCGTTATCTATTGATAATACTTCTGCTCCTTTTGCAACTGTAAAATACAAATCATCTCTATCTAAATGTTCAAAATTAACGCTTCTTAATTTAGGGTATGCCTTTCCTGCCAACAACCCATCAACCTGCATAGTAAGTATTTGTTCCTGCAAATCCAACAAAGCCTTTTGGTACCCACCATAATTTATATTATCATGAAGAATATATACGGAATCAGCACTTCCAAGGTAATAATTTCTACCATCAACTGCAAGCGGGTCTCCAACCCAAGAGTCAAAAGTTTGTGCAGAATCATTGTAATCGCCCTTAATAAATATCTGACCTATTACTATAAGTTCATAGGTTCTTGCCCCATTACCATCATCATAAGAAATATACTTTGCATCACCACCTGCTCTTAATTTTGCAAGTGATAAAACTCTTAATCTTTCAACATATTGATTATATTCTATTATATCACCTGCACCAGAAATATCAGCAAAAGCAACTTTCCGAACATTTCCAATAGTAGTAAACAAAGCAACAAAAGTATCTATGGTAGTTTCATCCATTTCACTACTAACATAAGTAGTAGAATTGACAGTTCCAACAGAGGCATCGTCTGTAAATATATACGCTTTTGAATCTCCCGATTCTTCATAATTTACACCAAGGTATATGTTTGCTATTCCAACATAAGTGGAGTTTCCTAACCCAAGTTTACTTACAAGGTCTGCTGTTGCAATAGCGGTAAGTGGGGCTTCCCCTGCACTCATTTCTACCTTTAATACAGACCTACTACCAGCCTCCCCAAAAGGAACAATAGCATAACTACTTCCATCGTCTGTTTCAAGCAAATCAGTCCCATAAGTATATGAGTTATATATTTTGATATTATAAGTATCTAACCCAACAAAAAAACCATCCAGAATTCCAGTGAGTTCTTTTGGGTGGTCTTTCTCGTTAAACTTTGTTATTGGAAATGAATCGTTAAATCCAACTCTTACTTGCATTGTATATCTCCTTTTATTTTATTATCCTCTATATAACTCAGCAAAATCAAATGTAATTTCTTTTGAGTAAATCTTCTCATTTTCCTCTACTATTTTTGTAAACAATACTTTTATATTTATAGTATTGTTGTCGTCATCTTTTGTAATTACAACATCCCTTAATATTATTCTCGGCTCATATTGAGATATTAATTCGGAAATCCTTTGCCTTAATGTATTGCTATTTATTGTAGGCATCATATTAAATAAATACCTATATAAATCAGCACCTATGTTATAATTAAACAACCTTTCCCTTGTATTTGTTTTTATAAGGTTTTGTATGTCTTGTAAATACAAATCCATATCATTCAATAATAATTTTCGTGTTTTCTTTCTTGAAAACAACTCTAATGAAATTCCTATGTCTTTATATGTTTTTGCCATACATCGTTTTTATTATTTGTAAGGTTATGGTTGTAATAAATTGTTTCCAAAGTTAATCTTAAATATAGAGTTAATGCTTTCTGTTCCTGTAACCATAAGTGGTATTATAGGGAATGTTGCAATTATAAGTGGTTGATAGTCAAAATCAACAACTGCCATTGACACTATTCTATATTGACTACTCATTTGATAAAAAGTAGAAGTGGTATCTATTACATCACCCTTATTAAAAGTAACATCAAGCAACATTTCTATTGCATTATCATCTTGTGGTTCTATATTCAACGATATATTTACATTACTATTTTTTGGTATAAGGTTTCCCCAAGGAACAGCGTTAAGTAAATCAGCATCAGTTGTTCCACCATTTATTTTACTTGTGGGATTAACATGCCAACTTGGTGGATAATACCAACTAAACCCACCCAACAAACTTAATGGAGTATAATAATACCAAGGATTATTATATGTGCCATCAAAATAATTTGGAGAATCTTCAACTGAATTGTTAGCATTATAATTTCCAAGAGTTAATGTAGGGTCGGCATCGTTTACAACCATACCAAAAACCACTTTATAAAATATAGGAAGATTGTACAGCAATCCAGCCTTACTCCCCCCAATCGGATAATGATTACCATCAGCAGGGTAATCCACATTATGGTCTGAACTTCTTGGATATTT
>DHFP01000100.1 GCA_002402315.1 Clostridiales bacterium UBA4821 | reverse complement strand
CTTCACTTAAATTAAATGCACCCCTATAAATTTGTGTCTGGTTATTATTCAGTATGTATTCTATCCTATTTACACCGGATACACTATCTTGAGCATTCATATAAAGCTTAACATCTGATTTGTGCCATCCATTTTTGCCCAGCTCACCATTAATATCAAATGACACTGTTGGAGCAGTCCTGTCTTGACTCCCAAGACTATCTAATACTACATATTGTATTCCTTCAATTGCATCGCTTGTGTAACCAACCTGTCCCTTTATAAATTTGACAGGCATAATCTTGATCAGTGGAGCCACTCAGCTTATTCCTGCTGAATTGTTTTGTTCTGCAGCTATAATACCTGTAACAGCAGTACCGTGGTAATCTTCATATACTGAAGAAAATACTGCCGCAGTTTTATCTATAACATTTATTCCATTTACATCATCTACATATCCATTATTATCATCATCAAGGCCGTTGCCCGGAATTTCTTTTGTATTTAACCAAATGCTATTTTTCAAATCTTCATGGTTTATATCTATACCTGTATCTAAAACAGCTGCAATAACATCATTTGAACCCTTAGTTATATTCCAGGCTTCAGAAGCAGATATTTTATTTAATGCCCCTTGTTCACTATACCTTGAATCATTTGGAACACTGCTTGTTTTTAGTTCATAGTTTGGTTGAGCGTATTCTACGTCAGGATGGTTTTTAAACTCTTCTATTATGTCTTCAAGTTTTGAGTCATCCAATATTTCGAATAGTTCCATATTGGTTCTGTGTAATTTTTTCTTTACCCTGATGTTTTTTTGACCTTTATTTTTAAAGCTTCTTCTGTTATTTTCCCTGACTGCCCGGATTTATATTTGACAATCAACTCCTTGGCTTTGAATCTACCTTCCAATTCATTCTTTTGAGGTTGTTCCGCAAAGCTTACGCTTATACTTGAAAGCAACATATTGCTGCTATAATAACGAGACTGATCAATCTTTCTTTTAAATTAGCCCTCATTTTATATCTCATTCCATTATGGTATACGTTTCCACTATATCATTATTAAAGGTAATTTTTGTTGTTTTGCTCATAAAGCATAAAAATCGATTCGAAAGACAATTAATTGTCTTTCGAATCGAAAAAAATGCATTTCAGGTTAAAAAGAATTGTATCAAGCCGCAGGTATATTACCCTCAGGGTTTAACATTAATTCTTATTTATTATCTCTTCATTTCTGGCAAACGGCATATCAAATTCATAATGTCCTTTATATTCTTTTCTTTCCTGCCCCTCAATTAAGAACTTAATATTTTCCACATCCTTAAGTTCTGTAAGGGAATTAACAATAGAATAGATGGTAAGCGTTTCACCGGCAGACCCTCCACTATGGTTTTCAACAAATTCTTTTGAAAAATCTAACGTTAACGTTGTGCCATCTTTTTTTACTGACAGTAATCTTGTTCCATTAGGTATTGTAGCAGCCAGGTCCTGTTTGACAGGTCCTTTTATTAGTTCGGCAACTATGGTTTGTTCCGGATTGTTTAAAACGGTTGATTGGTCAACCTCTCTTTTTTCCGCTATGAGTTTTCCGGCCTGTTTATCTGAAAAGTATAATGTAATTGATAATTTATCCTGATTGTTCTTTGTCTGATCCTCTCTTGCATCTCCTGTATTTGACGTTTGTGCGTTGATATCTGATTCACTGTTTGTCTCAGTTCCTTTGTTAGCAGTATTCGAACATCCTATCCCTATAATTAGAAAACAAAGGATGGCGACATACAACAATCTTTTCCTCATGCACCTCACTCCTTGTATATATTTTATATCTATCTTTATGCTTAATCTATTATGTATATTCTTATAATCAAGAGCTTATCCGTGAATAAGGGTGCTGCTAAGTTAAGCCCGCACACCTTGGTTTATCTGATTGATATATTTTATATAATATTATAATTGATTAAAAATATATATTTAATATAGAAAGTAATAGCATATTGACTTGTTTTCAAATGTTTGATACTATATACCTATAGGGGGTATTTTTATGGCTTTGGACAGTACTATACATAGGAGCATAATTGGTAGGTATAATAACTTGACCTCTTGCAGTCTAAGTTGTGGAAACAACCTTAAATATGCAGACATTCTCCCTGGCTTTACTGTGCTGGACCTTGGATGCGGTTCCGGGAAAACGCTCGTTGAGGTGCTAAACATTATTGGCCCGTCCGGTAAAGCAATAGGTATTGATATTAGCCCGGAAATGATTAGAGAAGCCTCAGAAAGGCTAAAACATTATAATAATATTAACTTGATAAATGACAGATTTGATACCTTAAGCCTTGAAGATGCGTCTGTAGATGTAGTTATCAGCAACTGCGCTATAAATCACGTAAAAGATAAACAAACTGTCTATTCAGAAATATATAGGGTATTAAAGAAAGAAGGAAGTTTTGTAGTATCGGACATAGCAACAAAGGTGCCCTTACCCTATCAAATAAAAGGCGACCCTGAGCAATGGGCCGATTGCTTTGGTGGAGCCATAACCGAAGATGAATATTTAGACCTTCTAAATACTTCCTCTTTCAATAATATTACTATTTTTGAACGACGGGAATATATTAAAAGAGGGTTTGATTTTGTCAGCCTGACCTTTTCCGGCCATAAGTAGATTAACATAAATAATTTAAATAAAAAGGGGATGTTCCTTGAACATAGTGAATGGTCGCGTCCCCATACCTTAACAAGGGAGGAAGAAAGATATGAAACCTATTACAAAAACAAAAAATTCGTCCTGCTGCTGTAATGCTCCTAAAAAAATAGCTATTAAACCAGCTCAGTGCTGTTCAAAGTCATCAAAAGTAATTGCCGGCTGTCATGATTGAGTCTGCGTAAGAAAGGAGCATTTGCTTGTCGAGCTTTTATTTTAGTAAATACACTATGGTCACTCCTTTGGGTCATACAGGGCAATATGCTGTCTTGAGTCCCTTATCGGGAAACTTTGATTTGGCAGATGACCAAGAATTTAATAAGTTGTTGGATTTAAAAAATAATAAGATTAACGCCATTAATAATTCTTCTTTTGTGGATTACCTCTTAGAAAGAGGCTATGCATTTAATTCCAAAGATGAAGAAAATGCTCTGTTGAATAAAAAATATAATGATTTCCAAAAGGAAATTTTGAGATCACAGGTACAACTTCTGCTAATACCTGCTTATACCTGCAACTTTAATTGTATTTACTGTTTTCAAAAGGACATGAATTTTACCAAAAATCTTATTGATACTGATACTATTACTGCATTTTTTAACTTTATAAAATCTTACTTCAAAGATGTAAAACTCAAGCCCTTTATTACTCTTTTCGGCGGTGAGCCATTAATTAACTCACCTAAACATAAAGGCGCTATAGAAAGCATTATTAATAACTGTGCAGACTATAACTATGAACTATCTGTTGTAACAAACGGATATGAAATAATCAATTATATAGACATTCTAAAGAAAGCAAAAATCAAGGAAATCCAGATAACTGTAGATGGCACAGCCGAGCTTCATGATAAAAGAAGAGTATCGCATGATGGCGGTAGTACATTCTCTCAAATTATGGATGGCGTTCAGGCATTAATTGATGAAAGAATACCCGTTAATTTCAGGGTGGTTGTAGATAAGGAAAATCTTGAAGACCTTGTTAATCTTGCTGAATTAGTTGAACAAAAAGGTTGGCTGAACCTGGATGAGGAGTTCTTTAAAACTCAAATTGGGCGTAATTATGAACTCTTTGACTGCTGCGCAAAGCCCGAACACCTTCTTTCTCAGTTGGACCTGTGGAAAGAGTATGTAAATCTGGCAAACCGGTCTCCGGTACTCAAAAAATTTCACAAGCCTCAATTTAAAGGAGTAAGACATCTGGTAGACACTGGTGAAATGTATATGCCAAGCTTTGATACTTGTCCCGCACTAAAGACTGAATGGGTATTTGATTTAAAAGGTGATATTTATGGATGTACTGCAAGCTGTGGTCGTGAAGAATTGAAGGTTGGAACTTTTTCCCCTGATGTTAAACTGTTTGACCAGGAAATTGCTTTATGGCAAAATAGGAATATCCTTAATATGAAAGAGTGTGCGGACTGTGCCTCTGCCCTTACCTGCGGCGGCGGCTGCGGTGTAATTGCAAGAAACAAAAACGGAAGCATATTGGCCGGAGATTGCAGGCCTACAAATGAACTCATTGAACTTGGCATTAATTATTATGCTGAAGAAATACTAAGAGCTTATCCGTGAATAAGGGTGCTGCGTATTTTGGGAAATCATCAGTCAATGAGTAGTACAATTATTTGCGGATAAGCTCTAAACCTTGCAAAAGAAAAATGAGGTGAAATATGGTTATAATTACCGGAAAAAATATAATTAAATGAATTATGATAATACAGAAGCAAACAAAAAATAAGGATATGAAAATTACAAATATGGAGGAATTTTTTTATGAGCGGAAAAATATTATATACCAATATGGAAAACTTCGAGAATGATGTGCTTAGGAGTGATAAACCGGCAGCCCTCGACTTCTATTCAGAGGAATGTCCTCCTTGTGCAGCATTATCTCCCAAGTTTGATAGAATGGCAGAAAAGTATGGTGACCATATGAAATTTATAAAAATATTCAGGCAGCAGAATAGATCTGTTGCTGAAAAATTCAGTGTAAAAAGCAGTCCAACCGTTATGTTCTTTAACGATGGTCAAGAGATTGGCAACCGCTTGACAGGCTATATTTCCAAGCCCGAACTGAGAATGTCCATAGAAGAGATTTTAGGTAATACTTTTGATAAGACCGACCTAAAACGAGTTGATTGTGATGTATTGATACTCGGGGGAGGTCCTGCCGGATTATCTGCAGCCATCTATACCTCACGTGCAAAATTAGATACTATTGTAGTAGAAGAAGGCATAACCGGCGGCCAAACTGCAACTACGTACCACGTTGCCAACTATCCGGGAACCAATGGCGTAGTAATTGGCAGGCATCTTACCGATAATATGAGAAAGCAGGCAGAAAGTTTCAATGCCAAGATAGATGACTTAAAAGAAATTTTTGAAGTAAACCTTGCCAACAAAATAAAATATGTAAAAACCGAAGATACTGAATACTATGCCCGTGCAGTCATTATAGCGACCGGAGCCCAGCCCCGGGAACTGCCTGCAGAAGGCGAAAGTGAATTCAGGGGTAGAGGTGTCCATTATTGTGCAACTTGTGATGGCGCTATGTACCAAGACAGCAGTCTCATAGTTGTAGGAGGAGGGAACGCGGCAGTAGAAGAAGCTGTTTTCCTCACCCGCTTTGCTAAGCATGTAACTGTTATTCACCAGTTTGATAACTTCCAGGCCTCAAAGATTGCGCAGGAAGAAGCATTTAATAATCCCAATATAAGTATTATATGGGACTCCGAAGTAAGAAAAGTAAATGGCGAGAACCATGTTAAAGGCGTTACTATTGAAAATGTCAAGACCGGTCAATTATCGGAGATTCCAGCAGATGGGATATTTGTTTATATTGGCACCAAGCCTAACGTTGAGTTTCTTAATAATCAGGCATCCTTAAACGATTATGGATATATTAAATCGGATGCAGATATGAGAACCAGCTTGGAGGGTGTTTTTGCTGCCGGAGATGTGCGGGATAAAAATGTACGGCAGATAGCTACAGCCGTAGGCGATGGTGTTATTGCAGCCATTTCAGCTGAAAAATATTTATATCATGCAAAATAACCAGTTGGTAGGTTGGTGGCTGGAACCATCAACCTACATTAGCTTCTGCTGAACTTGTTTTAAAGTGTCACAATCCTCACAGTCTCCCTTGCCTCTTTTTTTACAGGTTTCCAGGCAGTGATTGATGGACTTGTTTAAGACATTTATCTCGCTTTCTGTAAGGGTAATATTAATCATTTTTGGCCTCCAACTATAAAATTTATTTTATATAAATATTATTTACAGGTATACTAAAATTAAACCACATAATTAATAACCTAGGGGTGATAATATGTTCAAATTCAGGACTAGCTTATTGGTAACTTTAATAATTTTAGGAATTTCGATATTATTTCTTGTTGGCTGTCCGATTAAAAATCCTGTGACTCCCGGAACTGATGTTCCAAATAATACAAAGAATCTAAAACCTAATAATAATACCACATTAACAGCAGCGTATAACTTTGAGCTAAAAACCATAGAAGGAAATGTTGTTAAGTTATCAGATTATAAAGGTAAAATGGTCTTCTTAAATTTCTGGGCAACCTGGTGCCCTCCATGTAAAGGTGAAATGCCGGACCTGCAAGAGGTACGCAACCAGCTAAAGACTGGGAATAATGCTGTCTTATTAGCGGTTAATATACAGGAAGATAATGAAACCGTAAACAGCTTTGTGCAACAAAATAACCTAACTCTCCCTATTTTAATGGATAGTACCGGAGAAATTGCACAGCAGTATGGAATTAGAAGTATCCCTACTACTTTTGTGATTGATAAAGATGGTAACATAGTTAATAAGTTTATCGGTGCAGTCACTAAGGATCAGCTTCTCAAGCTAGTTTCTCA
>DHFP01000022.1 GCA_002402315.1 Clostridiales bacterium UBA4821 | reverse complement strand
AAAATTCCAGCATTTTCAAAAAAAATAAAAATTTTTTTTGAAATGAAGTTCACCCCCCTATCTAGCTTTCCATTTAATTGTGGGGGAAGATAGATAGGGGTAACAAAAACTGAGGGCGTATATTATTTTTTTAAAAAATAAAATTCCATATAGTGAAACATATAGTATGATTAAATCAACCCTCATCCCCGGCCCTTCTCCCAAGCTTGGTAGAAGGGTGAATGAAAGGAGAGCCTATGAAAAGGGATACACCAGATTATACTATTCAAATCGCAAAAGAATTACGAAAAGAGCAAACAGAAGCGGAAAGTATCTTATGGAAGTTTCTTAAAAGTAGAAAACTTAAAGGGTTTAAGTTTAGAATACAATATCCTATAGGTAGGTATATAGCTGATTTCTATTGTATAGAAAAAAGATTGATAATAGAAATTGATGGAGAAATACATAATAGAGCGGAAAGAAAAGAGTATGATTTAATAAGAAATAAGGAAATAGAATGTAGAAACATAAAGATTTTAAGATTTACTAATCAAGAAGTATTCAATAATGTACGGAAGGTTATAGAAAAAACAGAAAGTGAGTTAGCCCCTCTACCGAGCTCGGGAGAGGGGCTTGGGGTGAGGGTTGAGTCCCCAAAGTCATAACTTACATGGTTTTATTTTCACTTTTTGCCATATACGGAAAAATGCGCCCGTATCACAGTACTTCTATAAAAAGGCTTGTTGAGGAATAAGGTATTTTGTTATATAATCATAGTATGAAGCAGCTGCTCTAATAAATTTAGGGGGATTCATATGGACTGTGAAAATTCGGTTATAGATAATATGAAACCGTTTTGGGATTTGACATTGGTAGTTTCCGGCGGCATCGGTGACAACCGTCTTATGGACTGGGATACGGCTAAAAAAGCTGTTGATTTATTTGTCAATCAACTCACCGAAGAAGTCATTAAGCCATCAATAAATTTTATTATGAAAAAAAACATGGATAATTTCGCACTGATAAAAAAAGTTATTGAATATGCAGAGTCATTTGATAGGTTTAAAAACTATTCAGGCAGCTCTCCAATATATTCTATTTCCATTCATCAATCGGATATAGATAAAAATAAAATTGAATATTTTAAAACCCTAGGTTTGAAACTTCATATCAGTGTGCAAACCTATGGTTATGATATAGGCACGGATATTTTGTATAATAATCGAAACAATCCTATTTATTCCGGTTTCAGGCATTTGGTTGCTTTGTCAGTACAATATGATACAAAAATCAGCCTTACATCTATTATTAAAAAAAGGAATGTTGAGTATTTTGCAAAGGTTCTTTTTTTCTTGTACGAAAATTCCGGATTTTACAACTACAGCATTTTTGACCATAATGATTATTGGGAAAATGAAGACATTGAATACCTTACTCAAGATATAATCAAGCTCCAAAAACATACGGCAAAACGCAGCTGCAATTTTTCTGTTACAAATATCAAGCACACCTGTTTTGAAACAAACCCTTACGGAATAGACAGCTGCTGCGGAGCAGGCATTTCAGGTTTTGCAGCAGCTCCCAACGGGAACATATATCCTTGTCATAAGTGCTATACCATTGACAGCGATGATGATATGTTTTTAATGGGCGATGTTAACAGAGGTATAGATATTGCCAAAAGAGGATTTATACATGAAATAAATAACTACCAAAAGTTTCCCGAAAAATGCAGGAAGTGTATGCCTGAAATTAAAACTAGATGCTATGTTTGTTTTGCAGTAAATCATTATATTTATGGAGATTTTAGCACAATACCTGAAGAATTCTGCACATTTCAAAAAAAGCTATACCATACATTAAAGGAAAATATACCAACAATTAATAAAGTAAACATGGGTAATAATTCTTCATAAATTCTTATTTATCAGAAAACACTGCGGGTCAGCTTTAAACGGAGTTCCATAGAATGCATAAGAAAGGCATCTCAAGCCTCCTCCGCATTTGTCTTTTGCCTTACATTCTTCACATCCTTCGCTTATTAAACTTCTATTTCTTAACTGGTTAAATAATTCAGATGAATAATAGAGTTCTTCTATACTTTTTTCTAAAACGTTGCCGACAACAATAGGCATTCTCCTGCATGGTAACAGGTTTCCGTCCGGCATGATAGTAATAAGAGTGTCTCCAGCGGTACACCTATAAACGTTAATTTTGTTATAAGGTTCATGCTTGTGAAGGATAATAAAATTCAATGCACGTTGAAGTGGAATTGACATGGATTCAAACTCATGTTTTTCCTGCTTTAACCTGCATGAATACATTATTTCGAAGAACTCTTCAACCTCATATGGCTGCATGATCTCATCCTTAAGGCTTTCCCCGTTACCCGAAGGTATTATCCGGTCAGCCCAAACTCTTTGAGCACCGTATTTCCGGCCTGCTTCGGCAACAATCGGAAATTCCTTATAATTTAAATTACTTGCACTAAAGGATATTGAAGTCCTGATTCCATTCTCTTTTAATATCTTTAATGCTTTAATTACCCTTTCAAAATTCCCTTCTCCTCTAATCCTATCATTAGTTTTTTTCCCTCCATCCAGGGAAACCTGTACAAACTTGCATCCTAGCTTACTTAATTCTTTTGCTTTATAAGGATCTATCAACAATCCGTTCGACAGTATACCGAAACTAATGAATTCTTTGTTCATATAAAGGTATTCTAACAACTCAAAAATATCTTCTCTTATAAATGGCTCTCCCCCGGTCAGATTAATCTGTCCCGTTATATCCCACTTCTTTATTAGTTCAATATATTGATGAAAAATATCCTTCAAGACATCTAGACTTAGTTCCTTTGAAATACTGTCCTTATTCTGATAACAATGCAAACAGTTGAGGTTACACCGTTCAGTGATGTGCCATTGTAAGACTAGCCGCTTGGGCTTATATTCACGAGTATATTTCTCAGGTCTTCTACTCAATATACCTTCGTTGATCAACTGATTTTCAGTTTTAAAATACACTTGATGGTCCATTTCACATTACCTCCGCGGGAAATCAAAAAAGTATGTTTAGGATTGGTGACAAGGGGACGGGTGACCTATAATTCTATTATAGCAAATAATTTCAACTATTTGAACCTTAATACCATTAAAAGGTTACTTGAGGAATAAGGAATTTTGTCATATAATTATACTATCAAATGAGAAATATCAAAGGATACGAGGTTCTCGAAATCATGAGAAATACTCCATTTACAGTAAGCCATCTGATTTTAACAGAAGATTGCAATCTACGGTGCAAGTATTGCTATGAAAATGCCAATAGATGCAAAAATAACTATATGTCTTTTGATACTGCAAAAAAATCTGCTGATTTTTTATTTGATAATGCATTAAAATATGGTGCCAAAGAACTTACGTGGAAGTTTTTCGGGGGAGAACCCCTCCTTAATCTCGATGTAATGATAAAAATCTTCCGTTATGCTGTAGATAAAGCAAATCAATACCATATCAAATTAAGTTTCATACTAATTACAAACGGCACAATGTATAATAAACAATTTGAAGAATTTATTTTAGAATATTGTAAGGCAGGTAATGTCATTGTCTTTTCAATTGATGGGATTCCGGAAGTCCAGGATAAAAACAGAATAACTGCAAATGGCAAACCGACTTCGGGGATTGTTGTTGAAAACATATTGAAACTCAAGACGCTTTTTGAAAAAAATCAGATAGAATCTGGTTCCATTAATACGCATTCAGTAGTAACAAAAGATAACATATCAAAGATGTTTTTGAGCTATAAATATTTTCAACATCTCGGCATAGATTCTACCAGATTTGACTTGTCATATGATGAGGCCTGGAATGAAAATGATATTTCTATTTATATTGAACAATTATCACTTATTGCGGATTCCGTATATGAGGAATGCATCGCGTTAGGTTCATTAACACCATATGAAAAGGCATTTGTAATTAATGGTCTTAAACCTGTTTGCAGCAGTGAAATTACTTGTGACGCAGCAAGGTCATTATGTACAATTATCCCGAATGGCGATATATATCCCTGCCAGAGGGCATATTTTTACAACCCGGGTTTAAAATTGGGAAATGTATTTGACGGTATTATTGATAACAACATAAGGAAGCTTTTTTTTGATGCCTGTCGGAGTGATATGCATGTGGATAATATTAACTGCGGTAAATGCGACAATACTGACTGTAGGATATGTATACTGCTAAATTATGGAAAGCGCAATGATGTGCTGAAATGCAGCCGGGTAAGCTGTGCTATTTATAAGGCGAAATGGGATTTTATAATTGAAACGAAAAAGAGGTTTTATAAGCTTTTCAATAAACATAATTACAATAAATGTAATGAGATGACATTTTTTAAAGCTGCAAATAAATAGCATTTTAAGGAGAGCGTATATAGTGGAAACTACTCCGTTTTCGTTATGTTATCTGATTTTAACCGAAGACTGCAATCTGCGGTGCAAGTACTGTTATGAAAATGCCAATAGATGCAAAAACAACTATATGTCTTTTGATACTGCAAAAAAATCTGCTGATTTTTTAATTGATAATGCATTAAAACATGGTATCAAAAAACTCAGGTGGACTTTTTTTGGAGGTGAACCCCTCCTTAATCTTGACGTAATGATAAGATTTTTTCATTATATGGTTGATAAAGCCGGCGAACATAATATTGATTTAACTTTTTCACTTATTACAAACGGTACAATTCATAATAAAAAATATGAACAATTCATTTTAGAATGGTATAAAACTATAAAAAGTGTTGATATTCAAATCTCAACTGATGGTATTCCGCAAGTCCAGGATAAAAACAGAATAACTGCAAATGGCAAGCCAACTTCAGGAATTGTTTCAGAAAACATACTAAAGCTCAAGATGTTTTTTGAACAAAATCAAATATCTTTTAATTCTATCAATACGCATTCAGTAATAACAAAGGATACTATATCAAAGACTTTTTTGAGCTATAAATATTTTAGAAGTCTCGGCATAAATAATATTTCATTTGTGCTGCCACGTGATGAATACTGGGATGAAAATGATATTTCCAACTATATTGAACAATTATCGCTTATCGCTGATTTTGTATATGAGGAATGCATTTCAGCAGGCTCTTTAATACCGTATGAGGAATTTCATCATATTATTGGCGGGCTTAATAAAAATATTTGTGAAGCAGCAAAGTCATTATGTGCAATTACCCCAAACGGCGACATATATCCATGTCATAGGGCATATTTTTACACTCCCGGTCTAAAATTGGGAAATGTATTTGACGGCATTATTGATAATAACATAAGGAAGCTTTTTTTTGATGCTTCTAGAAATGACATGCATATGGATAATATCAGCTGCAGTAAATGTGAGAACCCCGAATGCAAGATATGCTTGGCATCAAATTTTAAACAATATAACGATATGCTCAAATGCAGTCCGGTAAGCTGCGCCATTTATAAGGCAAAATGGGATTTTGTAATTGAAACGAAAAAGAAGTTTTATAGGCTGTTCAACCAACATAAGTACAATAAATGTAATGAGATGATGTTTTTCACAGCTGCTAATTAAAATATGGAAAATGCATCCAAGGAAAAGGAGCTTTAATATGATTAGCGATACAATACCACATTTTTTATGCGAGTTGATTTTAACTGAAGATTGCAATTTGCGGTGTAAATATTGTTATGAAAATGCCAATAGATGCAGTAATAGCTATATGTCTTTTGATATAGCAAAAAAATCTGCAGATTTCGTATTGGATTATGCATTCAATCACGGTATTGGATTTGTAGTGTGGACTTTTTTTGGAGGAGAGCCGCTTCTTAATCTTGACGTAATGGTGAAGTTTCTTCATTATGCTGTAGATAAAGCGAATCAATATGGTATCAAATCAGGTTTTTCACTTATTACAAATGGTACAATATATAATAAGCAATATGAAGAATTTATTTTGGATTGGTATAAAGCAACAAAAAAAGTCAATATTCAAATTTCTACTGATGGGATTCCGGAAGTCCAGGATAAAAACAGGGCATCTATTAATGGCCAACCAACATCAGGAACGGTATTAAATAACATATTAAAACTCAAGGCATTTTTGGAACAGAATCATATAGATTATAAATCTTCATTTCATACGCATTCAATAATAACAAAGGATGCCATATCAAAGTTTTTTTTGAACTATAAATATTTCAGACAGCTCGGTATAAACCATGTTGAATTCATGTTGTCATATAATGAAGCTTGGGAAGAAAGTGATATTCCTGAATACATTGAACAATTATCACTTATTGCGGATTATGTATACGGTGAATGTATTGAGGCATGCTCTTTAATTCCATATGAGAATGCACGCCTAATTATTGGTTTAAAGCCGCCTGCTCCAATCATCGAAAATAAACGTACAATAAGAAGGCTTGAAGAATGTGCGATTGTCCCGAATGGAGATATATATTCTTTTGAAAATATGTATTTTCATAATCGTAATTTTAAACTGGGAAATATCTTCGATGGTATTATTGAAAGTAACAATAGTATTAAAACCTTTCTTGATGCCTGCCAAAGTTCAAATGATACTACTTGTTTCCAATGTGGAAGGAATATGGAATGTGACAAATATAAGAACTTGATCCGTTTTAAATACAATGAGGCGAAAAAAGCTTTTTTAATTGAAACAAAAAAGAGGTTTGATAAGCTTTCCGGCAAACTTAATTACAATAAATGTAATGAACTTAAAGTTTTCAATGCTATAAATTAGCAGTTTGCATACTCTCAGGTACTTTTGGATAAACATTGTGCTTGAACAACAATATATTTTGTCATATAATTTGTAAATAAGTAGTTTCTTTGGTGACCCAAGGGGGGAGGATTTATATGAACCATGATAATAAAATAATAGATAATATGAAACCATTCTGGGATTTGTCCCTGGTAGTTTCCGATGATATGGATAGCAATCAGACTATGATCTGGGATGCGGCAAAAAAAGCAGTTGATATATTCTTAAATCAACTTACAGAAGAGGTTATCAAGATAACCATAACTTTTGTTATGAAAAAAGGCCTGGATAATTTTGAATTAATAAAAAAAGTAATTGAATACACAGAGTCATTTGATAGATTTAAAAACTATAAAGGTGATATTCCTCTATATACCATCTCCATTCATCAATCGGATGTGGATGAAAATAAGATCGAATACTTCAAAACCCTGGGTTCCAGGCTTCATATCAGCCTGCAAACTTATGGATATGATATAGATACCGATATTTTATATAATAATAGGAACAATCCTATTTATTCCGGTTTTGAGCAGCTTGTTGCATTGAGTGTAAACTATGGTGTGAAAATCAGTCTTACATCAATTATCAAAAAAGCAAATGCCCGGTATTTTGCGAAAGTTCTTTTTTTCCTTTACGACGCTTCTGGATTTTACAATTACAGTATTTTCGACCATAATGATTATTGGGGAAATGAAGACATTGAATACCTTACCCAAGACATAATCAAGCTCCAGAAGCATACAGTAGACCACAGTTGTAATTTTTCCGTTACAAACATCGACCAGACCTGTACGGCGACAAATCCTTACGGAATAGACAGCTGCTGCGGAGCAGGTATATGCGGCTTTGCAGTGATTCCTGACGGAAACATATACCCGTGCCATAAGTGCTATAATAGTTTTAGTGATGATGATTTGTTCTTAATGGGCGATATTAACAAAGGTATAGATATTGAAAAAAGAAAATTTGTTCATGAAAAAAATAATTATAAAATATTCCCCAAAAAATGCAGGGAATGTATACCGCAAGTAAGAAACAGATGTCATGTCTGTTTCGCAGTAAATTATTATATTTATGGGGATTTTAATGCAATACCTGACGAATTTTGTGCATTTCAAAAAAGTTTATATAATGAATTAACTAAAAATATACCGCTGCTTAGCAGCAAGCCCCAAAAGGAGTCTCTAAAATGAGTAAAGCTACTTCATTTTCAGTATGTTATCTATATTTAACTGAAAATTGCAATTTGCAGTGCAAGTACTGTTTTGAAAATGCTAATAGAGGAAAAAGCTATATGCCGCTTGATACTGCAAAAAAATCTGTAGATTTTTTAATTGATAATGCATTAAAGAATAATGGCAAATCTGTTAATATAGTTCTCTTTGGTGGAGAACCTCTCCTTAATCTTGATGTAATGATAAATGTATGTCATTATGCTGTAGATAAAGGGAATGAACATAATATTGAAGTAAGGTTTCCAATTATTACGAATGGTACAATATACAACAAAAAATATGAAGAATTTCTCTTAGATTTGTATAAAGCTACAAATTATGTTGATATTCAAATTTCTATTGATGGGATTCCTGAAGTTCAGGATAAAAATAGAGTCTTTGTAAATGACAAGCCAACCTCAGCAATTGTTTCTGAGAACATAATAAAACTTATGACACTTTTTGAGAATAATGGGATGGATACTTCTTTAATCCGTACACATTCGGTATTGACAAAGAATAACATTTCAAAGCTTTTTTTGAGCTTTAAATATCTTAATCAGCTTGGAATAAGGAATCCGGAATTTGCCATATTAAATGAGGAAGATTGGGATGAAAATGATATTTCTATTTATACTGAGCAATTATCGCTTGTTGCCGACTATATTTATCAGGAATGTATTTCATCATGTTCATTAAAACCTTATCATTATGCAGAAGGAATTATTGCTCAAAGAAAACGTTATATTAATGAATATACATGTGCCGCAGGAAAAACATTTTGCTCAATCGCCCCAAATGGTGATATATATCCCTGCCACAGGATATTTTCCTATAACCGTGGTTTTAAACTGGGAAATGTATTTGACGGCATTATTGATAATGACATTAGAAAGAAATTTTTTGATACATGCCGGAAAGATATGCATGCAGGCAATAATAACTGTGGTGAATGTGAGAATTCGGAGTGTATTGTTTGTATGGCATATAATAATGAAAAATATGGTGATATGCTGAAATGTAATCCGCTCGTTTGTTCAATGTTTAAAACAAAATGGAAAGTTATAGTTGAAACAAAAAAGAGGTTTGATAAGCTTTCTGATAAACTTAATTACAACAAATGTAATGAAATGGCATTTATCCGTGCTGAAAATTGAAATAGAATAAAGAGGCTGACATCAAAAGTAAGGAGTTAATAATAATGATTGAAACTGCTCCATTTACTAAATGTTATTTAATGTTAACTGAAGATTGCAATTTAAGGTGCAAGTACTGCTATGAAAATGTCAGCAGATGTGATAGCAGCTATATGTCTTTCGATACGGCCAAAAAAACTGTAGATTTCCTAATTGAAAATGCGTTAAAACATGGGAAAAAGAAAATTGAAATTACCTTTTTCGGTGGAGAACCGCTTCTAAATCTTGATGTAATGATAAAATTTTTTCATTACGCTGTAGATAAAGCCGGTCAATACAATATTCGCTTATTCTTTTCAATTATAACAAATGGGACAATATATAATAAACAGTTTGAAGAGTTTATTCTGGAATGGTATAGAATTATTAAGAGCGCTTCCATTCAGATTTCGGTTGATGGTATCCCGGAAGTCCAGGATAAGAATAGGATAACTAAAAATGGAAAACCAACTTCGGAAATTGTTTTAGAAAATATAATAAAACTTAAAACCTTTTTCGAACAAAATCAAATAAAACCTGACTCTTTTCATACACATTCAGTAGTAACAAAGGATAACATATCAAAAATGTTTTTGAGCTATAAATATTTCAGACAGCTTGGAGTAAGAAAATTAGAATTCATGCTGTCGGATGAAGAAAATTGGGATGAAAATGACATATCTGTTTATATTGAACAGATGTCGTTAATTTCCGATTATATATATCAGGAATGCTTATCATCATATTCCTTACAGCCTTTAAAGGAAGCAAAAACTATAATTGATCCGGACAACGGGAAGATATCTGCGAATTCTTGTCCGGCAGGAAAATCATTTTGTGCAATTACTTCAAATGGTGATATATATCCATGTCAGAGGACATATTTTAATAACCGCAGTTTTAAACTGGGAAATGTATTTGACGGTATTATTGATAATGAGATTAGAAAAATCTTTTTTGATGCACATCGAAGTGATATGTATTCAGATGATATCTGCTGTGGCGAATGTAAAAATACAGAATGTAAAATATGCATGGCGTATAACTATCAAATAAATGGCGATGTGTTAAAATGCAATACATTGCTTTGTTCGATGTATAAGGCAAAATGGGATTTTTTAATTGAGACAAAAGAAAAGTTTGATAAGCTTTCCAAAAAGCTTTATTACAATAAATGTAATGAGATGTCATTTTTGGAAGTTACAAATCAATAATACTATTTAATCGGGTTGGCAATGTGTTTACTCCTGGAAGTTTTTGCGGTATAATAAATATTAGAGTAGAATAATGCTAATGTAATTTTGATTTTCAGCGAGGAGGATTTTAATGGATAAAAAAAATATTATTCTTCTATTGCTTATTGCGTCTCGACTAAATACACCCCTACCTGTACATGCCCAGGAGCCTACAGATGAAAAAAGTGATTTATTAAAAGATTCCTTTTCTTCTGATTTTGAGTTTACTGATAATACCAGTGCTGATGGCGAGCTTTTGGCTGAAGCTGGTTGTGATTGTTGCTGCGCCTGTGGTTGTGATTATTGTCTCTGTGAATGCCAATGTGAATGCGTTGCACACTGCAGTGCCAGCTCACATCAACTGCCAAAGTACCGGTTTTATGAATTTTTGAAAGATGCATATAAATTGCTTGTCAATAAACCAGCGATTGACGGAAGATATAAAAATGATTTTGATTTAAATGCAAGAATACCAAAGAATCAATATAAAGGTATAGAGTATGATGTATATACACCGATATTCAATTATTACGTCAGCAGCAATTTCACATATCATCATATCAATAATCCTATGACGCTTGATGGCAATTATGATACTGATACAATAGGCATAAATAATGCTGATACAACAGCTACATATGTTAATGAATGGAACACTTATAATTTTTATACCAGTAAATACACACAGACAGTACAATTCAAGATTGAAGGTGATGCTGCGAGCGAACTGCTCACCTTGAAAAGGGATCTTAATGCTGACGGAGAACAAAATACTCCGGATCTTACTTTTAAGGATGCTGATGGTAATGTAATAACTACTACAGATCCTGATGATAAAATAATAATTGACTTTAATGGATCTGCAGCAGATAGTGATGCTGCCAATAGTGATATAATTAAGTGGACTTTTAATTTTAAATTAAAAAGCTATGGGTTATTCACACAACCCCTGCCTAATTCTACTTATCAAACAGGTTATATCTATATAGTAGACGCAAAAGATTTTAATGATGTAAGCTTTAATGATCCAGTTAAAAAAATTATACCTCCCAGTTTACCCGCTGATATTAAAGAAATACTTCCAACCAGAGTAACTTTTAAAGTCAAGCAGCCTAAATTAAACAACTTAAGAATACTTAAGGTTCATGATATATATTGGAAAAATTGGAGTAAATCTTATCCAACCGGAATAAGTTCTATTTCTATGCCTTTAAAAACCAATGATGAAAAAAGATATATCTCGAAAGGGTACATGTTGGGACTTTCAATTGATTCTACCGATTATACCGGTTCCCAATTCCAGAATATCAAAATTGTTCCAAATTTTTATCATGGTGCTGATGAGGTAAATTTGTTCTATGACATACCGAATAAAAATAAATATAATCAACCCCTTCCGGCTGAATGTACATTAATTGGAGTTAACAAGGATGACAATCAGACATATGGTAATACCGGCACTGCAAAAAAAGTAGTAGTAAAAGATAATGCCAGATCTAAAGCTGGTAAAGAAGTTGTAAAGATATGGCAGTTTGCTTACTATTTGCCGCCTACTACAAAAGCTTATTTAACGACTGACACAGATAAGAAACACCCTTTAACAGGTTTACTGAAAGTAGAGTTTGCTATTACCGGAGATATTGACGGTCCGACAACGTTGGACGGTAGTAAAGTTTATGATTATGCCAATAAGCCGCAAAATAGAGGTGGATTAAAGAGTGGAAGTGAAGTTGTGGGTGTATTCTACTATAACCTTGATTGGAGCGCTTTAGATGATTATAGTACCCAGCAAAAACAGTAATATTAATATAGCCCAAAAACGTCCCGGTTACTTAGCGTAATCGGGACGTTTTTTAATAGTACTTAATTCTATTTTTCATCTTCTCCAGCGCCCTAACCCTGTGGCTTATGGTATTCTTTACCTCCGGCCCAAGCTGGGCCATTGTGGCTCCATATTCAGGTATGTAAAACAGAGGGTCGTACCCAAAACCATGTCGGCCCCTGGGTTCAAACCCAATTGTACCCTCGCACTCGCCCCTCACTATAAAGTGTGCATTATCAGTCATCACTACCGCTACAGCGCACACAAAGCGTGCTGTCCTCTCCGGTTCTCCTACCCCTTCAAGCATAGCAAGGAGTTTAGTGATATTTTTTTCATCAGTGGCTCCCTCTCCTGCAAATCTTGAAGAATATATGCCGGGAGCCCCGCCCAGGCAATCCACTTCAAGCCCGGAATCGTCAGCTATTACAATGGCAGAAGTGTATTGCTTGACAGTACGTGCCTTTATTAATGCATTTTCTTCAAATGAACTCCCATCCTCTACAATATCTATCTCTATCCCCTCTTCCTGCATTGAAACCACTTCAACAGGCAGTTCCGAGAGGATATCCTTTATCTCCTTTACCTTCCCTTTGTTTTTAGTTGCTATAACAACCTTATTCATTCTTTTAAAAGCCCCCTATATCCAATACACTTTTCTGTACCTCAATTAAGTCCTTAATCCCCTTTTCTGCGTACGCCAGCATTTGACCGTATTCTTCTCTTGTAAAAGGCCTTTCTTCTCCTGTCCCCTGAATCTCGATAAACTCTCCCTTCTCGGTCATGACTATATTCATATCAACAAGTGCATTTGAATCCTCCTTGTAGAAAAGGTCCAAAAGTACATCATCCTTTACCTTTCCGACACTGACGGCAGCAACAAAGTTTGATATCGGAATCCTGTCTATCAGACCCTGGTCAACCATCCCCCGGCAAGCATCCACCAGGGCAACAAAACCACCGGTTATTGAGGCTGTCCTGGTTCCACCATCGGCCTGTATTACATCACAGTCAATGGTTATCTGTCTTTCCCCCAATGCTTCGATGTCTACTACCGACCGCAGGGCTCTGCCTATCAACCTCTGAATCTCGCTGGATCTTGCATTCAGCTTGAGCTTGCTTATATCTCTTGGATTCCTGTCTGCAGTAGCGCGCGGCAGCATGGAATACTCTGCTGTAATCCATCCCTTCCCGGTGCCTTTTTTAAATAGAGGCACCTTATCATCAACTGATGCAGTACATATTACCTTTGTCTCTCCCATCTCAATCAATACTGAACCTTCTGCATGCTTTATATAGTTTCTCGTTATCTTGACAGATCTTAATTCATCCGCCTTTCTTCCATCTTCTCTTAATGCCATTTGAATCCTCCTATTTCTCAAATCCGTTAGGATGTTCTGAGTGCCACTTCCATGCTGTTTCGACTATAGTCTCCAGCTTATTAAACTTGGGATTCCACCTCAGTTCTTTCATTATCTTCTCTGATGAAGCTACCAGCATTGCCGGATCACCTGGCCTCCTGGGGGCTATTTCATAATTTATTTTTCTCCCAACTACCTCTTCAACTGTTGTTAATACTTCTTTAACTGAAAATCCTTTACCATTGCCAAGGTTGTATATACCGCTTTCCTCTCCGGCTCTTAACCTTTCCAGTGCAGCAATATGAGCATTGGCGAGGTCGGTCACATGTATGTAATCCCGTATGCACGTCCCGTCAGGCGTATTGTAGTCATCGCCGAAAACCTGCACCTTGTCCCTCCTGCCGGTTGCTACCTGCATTATAATGGGAATAAGGTGTGTCTCCGGATTATGGTCTTCACCTATCTTTCCGCTGGTATGAGCTCCTGCAGCATTAAAGTATCTCAGGGAAACATATTTCATATCATATGCGCTGTCAAACCACCGCAAGGCCTTTTCTACAGCTAATTTAGTTTCCCCGTACGGATTTGTCGGAGCTGTTTTATCGTCTTCCTGTATAGGAATACTCTCAGGTTCTCCATATGTGGCTGCGGTTGAAGAAAATACAATTTTCTTGACACCTGAATCCTTCATCTTTGTAAGCAGTCTGAGCGTGGACACTACATTATTATTATAATAATCCGCAGGATTTATTACACTTTCTCCTACAAGTGAGTATGCAGCAAAATGAACTACAGCCTCTATATCATTTTCCTTGAATACCTTATCAAGAAATTGATCATCCCGTAAATCCCCGTGATAAAACTTCCCTCCAAGTACAGCCTGCTTGTGTCCCTTTTTCAGATTATCCAGAACTACTACTTCCTCATTCTTTTCCAGTAGCTCCACTACGGTATGGCTGCCTATATATCCGGCTCCACCTGTTACAAGAACTGCCATTTACTATCCTCCCAACTTAGGAATGATGAAATAATAAATTCCCATTTTAAAACTGGCTATTTTTCGTCAATACTGCGTTGTCGTCAGTTGCAATAAAACAATTATTACGCCTTCCTCCGCCTTGTCTTGACGAAAAATATCTCACTTTAAAATCGGGTTTTATTATTTCATCATTCCTTATGTATTCCTCGCGCTAGTATATTATACCATTAATGTGCAACACCATCCAGGTTAAAATAACTATTTGGAACATCACCAATTATAACTGTTTCTGCTACAGGTACTTTAGTTACAATCTCTGAACCTTTTTTAACAAATGGTACTATAACCAGGAGCTTGCTTTTTATCTCCAGATATATCTTATGCCTCGTTTGATTTATTCCGGCAGAAACAAATTCCGTTTTAAAATCCGTATCAACATTACCATAAGGAATTACTTTTATTGTAACCAGCGGACCCCGGTTTGATAAAAAAGTATTTCCTGAAATATTTCCTAAGGGTACCTGTACATACATACTATCCAGTTCAGACATTCTTTTTTGCATGGCATGTGCCATTTGAGCAGATATCTGGTTCATCCTGACAATATTGGCTTGAAGGGCTGTAATCTTCGAATTTGAATCCTTTTGCAGATAGATCAGATCATCATATTTTAAATCTGCCAGCTCTTGATTTACCACCTCTGATGCTATCTCAGTAGCTATGTACTTTGTCTTTGCTTCGGACAAGGCAACAACCGTGGGCATTATCTGGTTGTCTATGAGCTGAAACACAATTATTGCTATAACAAGAAATAAAAATAAGAAAATAAAAAAACCTAACCCGTTTTTATTCCGCTTATAAAGCAACCCCTTTCTCCTAACCCAAAAGAGATAAATTGGACTTCTAAATAGCCGCCTGCGCATATTATCCTCCATTATTGATAATTCCCTTAATAAAAAAGATGAATTTTTAAAAATAATCTATTATATCTTCTTATAATCTGATATAATATTATTGAAAGTAAGCATCATATCATTATTTTGATGCAATTGCATTGTCTGAATCAAGTTATATTTGAACCAGTTAATTAATCAAAAAAGCAGTACATTGGAACTAATTTTCTTTTTTCATTAAATCCAATTATATACTGAGCCGGGAGGCAAATGAATGATTAGTTCAATAAAGAGTCAGAAGCTCATGTCTCTTATTTTTATCATATTTGTAATAATTAGCTTTATACAGCATTACTTATTCTTCACTCAAAGCCAGTCTGGTATTCCTATTTATTATCTATATGCCTATAGTGGCCTACTCATTATAAACTTATTAAACTTAACGACTAACAATTCTTGTAAAAACTCCAATATATTTTATGGTTTAAGATTCTTGGAGTTGCATTTTATAACAATTTTAATTGTCCTTGGACCTGTTATACTGGGTATTGCACTAATGCTTACAGCTCTACTGAGGGGAACCTGCCTAAATAAAGGCTCAAGGGGTGCCGCTGTATTTGCTGTACTTACACTTGTTAATTATACACTCTCATCTCTTTTAGGGTTTTTATTAGGATTTTCATCAATAAGTCCTGCCGTCTATATTATAGATACCATCGCAATAATCTTAATAGGAATATTTGTCTACCTTACCACTATAAACTATGAAAGTGCTTTTCAGCACTTGGAGGAGGCTCGCGAAGAAACTACCAAGAATAATCAACTCCTTAATAATACTATAGCTGAGCTAAGTACTCTTCAGGAAATAAGTAAATTCGCTAATAGTGTATTAAATATAAAAGAACTGATTAATATAATTAACGACATGATTATCGGAGTAATCGGAGTTAATTATTGTTCTATATTCCTTATAGAAGAAAATACCGGTAACATCTATCTTGAAACAACAAATATCCAGGATAAGAATTTACTTCAAAATATTAAATTAAATCTGGTTTCTAAATATATCACTCAATTTAAATCCAGAGGTTTAACCATGGTAGAAGGAAGTGTCAACGAAGTCCACGACTACCCAAGTGCAAAAGACCGTGATATAAAGACCTTCCTAATAACATCGCTCCAATCCCACAGAAACTTCTTGGGACTGGTACTTGTAGAATCAAGTTTTGACGGGATATTTGAAGAAAGAAAGAAAAATATGCTGACTACAATCTGTAATCAGGTTAGTATAGCTATTGAAAACGCAGTCATTTATGATAAGATGGAAAGATTAGCTACTATAGATGGACTAACACAGGTTCATAATAGAAGATACTTCAATGAAAAGTGCCTGGCTGAATTTTCAAGCCTCTCAAAACTGGAATCTGTTTCAATTGCTATGTTAGATATAGATAACTTTAAAAAGATAAATGATACTTACGGACACTTAATTGGGGATTCAGTCTTAAAGAAGGTAGCATCGATAATCAGCTCTACAACTTGTGCCTCAAACTCTGATGACTTCCTGGTAGCAAGGTATGGAGGCGAAGAATTTGTCGTTCTGATGAAGAACACGAATTTGTCAATCACCTATAATATTCTTGATGTGGTAAGAAAGAATATTGAATCCGCATGTGTAGATGATGAAGGCCAAAAAATTAGATTTACTGTAAGTATCGGTGTAGCAGAATACCCTGCTACCTCTAAAGATGTTAAACAGATTCTTATGGATGCAGACACAGCACTCTATAAGGCTAAACAGACCGGTAAGAATAAAGTTGTTGCAGCTGATCAGTTGAATCAATAAGTACAAATAATTAAAAAAGTCCTGTAGGAAAGGACTTTTTTGCTTTTAATAATTAAAAAATAAAATATCAATAATAATTTTAAGCAAGTAATTTAATGTTATTCTCAAGAATAGTACTGTCATTATTGAATAGAGCTGTTAACTCTATCTGTATAATATTTTTCTTTAACAGGAAGATTAGTGCGCAAACCTTCTCATACATCTCATTGTCATTTGCATATTTATCCTTTAAAACTTCCAAATTCTTTTGTACTAATACATCAAACACAAAATTCACCTCCCCATAGTTATACAGGATATTTTTCGACATACAAGTATATATTATTTATAGTATATATTAAGTATATTTTAATAATTTATTAGTTTAATGTTAATAAATAAAAAGAATAATTTCTTTTTATTTATTTTAGCGAACTTTCCCGAATTATAAAAGAAGAGCAGCTACATGCTGCTCTTCTTTTATATATAAATCCGGCGACGTCCTATTTTCCCAGGCGGCTACCCGCCAAGTATCTTCGGCACCCAGGAGCTTAACTTCCGTGTTCGGTATGGGAACGGGTGTATCCTCCTCGTAATTATCACCGGAAAAGTTAATTCAGTTTACAGTTGTCAGTTGTCAGTTTACAGTGTTTTTAGCTAGCAGTTTTTATTAGGTTTTTTAACTGTCAACTGTAAACTCTCAACTGTCAACTGGGTTTATTGCACCCTCAAAGCTATCAACGAAGAAGGGTATTACCCTACGATTAGAATCTATACATTTACCAATCCTTTTAGTTTAGAGCTACAGTGCCTGGTTTTCAGCTTTTAATCTTTTGATTTTTAACTGTAAACTGTCAACTAATATTGGTCAAGCCCTCGGCCTATTAGTACCAGTCAGCTGAACATGTCACCATGCTTACACCTCTGGCCTATTAACCATGTCGTCTACATGGGGCCTTACTAACTTACGTTATGGGATATCTTATCTTGAGGTGGGTTTCACGCTTAGATGCTTTCAG
>DHFP01000239.1 GCA_002402315.1 Clostridiales bacterium UBA4821 | reverse complement strand
GGTCTAATACCTTTTATTATCAGTTTCAAAGCTCTTGGTCTGATAATACATCTGTTGATAACGGTTACTATTTATAAGGCTGCAGAAGTGCTCGCAGAGGGCAGCGGATCACGCGCTGCGATTATTTATGGGATGAATCCACTTGCTATTTTTGAACTTGTGGCAAATGCGCACAATGATGGGACGGCAATATTACTTCTAGTGTTATCTCTATTTCTTGTGTTTCAAAAGCGAACTATGAAAGGATGTATTGCATTAGGCACGGCAGTTTCTTTTAAATTTACAGCAATGCTTACATTGCCTTTTATTATTTTACGCGCCTTCAAGGAAAGAGGTCTATTCTTTGCTGGATTAGGAGCGGCAATAGTGGTCTTGATTTCTGCTTTATTCTACAGGTTAGCTAATGTAAATTTGCTGGATGTTATGCAAATCTCGGCAGGTGGAATTCTGAATTTTTCTTTTGCATCTCTGGCTTATGCCCTGGCTGGTGAGCGTTTATTACCATTTGCCCGCGCAGTCGGTCTAATTATTTTTCTATTATGGTATTATATTTTATGGCGAAAGCAAAGTATGGTAAATATGGGAGCATTAAACATAACTATTGGCCTGGGTATCCTTGCCTACTTGTTGTTTGGCGCTTATATGGTTCACCGTTGGTATTATATCTGGCCGTTGGCAGTGACTGCCATAACCCCATACCATCGATGGGCAAAAACCGTTATGATTCAAACAATAATCCTGCTGCCATGTTACACTCTCACTTTGGCTTTCGGAGAAGTTAACATTGATAAATCAATTACTTATGTTTTAGTCTTGCTGCCAGTGCTGTTAACTATCTTATTGCAATACAAAAAACGTTTATTCCCTTTAAATTCAGATAAATAAATATTATGTTTTCAAATATAGAGTATTTAAATTTCCTCCTTTTTAAATAAAGCCCTTCGTGTATTTACAAATTCGAAGGGCTTAATTTTTCATTATATTGAATTTTAGCTTTATGATAAACTTAGCTTTATGATAAACAAAATACTAGCCCCTGATAACTGATAATTTATCACCAATATTAATTCCCTTTTCTATCGCGTTACCAGCCTTCAATTCGATTACCTGATAAGCGTCTCGTACAACTGGGGAAACCCGCCAAGGTTTTAACTTATCCATTATTTTAACAACCACGAAATCCTTGTCAAGAAATATTACATCTATTGGGAAACGCATAAACATCATATGGACAGCATTGCAGGGTGCCAGCAGCAAACCTTCATTTTCTTCGAGCTCTCTTCTGCCCATTAGGCCACGCATTCGTGTCAAGAATTTATCTGCTATAATTATTTTACTTGCGACTATATTATTTTTAGTGATATTTTTTAAACAATAGTACAATCCAACCTCCATTTATAAATCTAATTAATATCAATGATCATTTTTTACCCTTAGCTTCTTTACATATAAATTTAAAGGTATAACCACCAACGGTGAACTCATCCTCATGAAATATCTGCTGCCGGCTTTTCGGCATGCCGTTTGATATCATATATATGCCCGGCAGGCAAATCACCCAGTAGTATAATGAAGAACCGATCAAGTTGAATTCCTTGACGTCATCAGCATTGGCATGCTTCCCAGTGAATTTTTTTATTTTTACTGAAAAAGGTCGTTTTAGCATAGGTACTACAAAATCTACTTCAGGATCTTTTTCCGTACTGATGAGTATCTCGCTCTTATTAACCCAAGCCAGATCCAATACATCAGGCTCGGAAACGTCACCAGATCCCTCAATCCAGTACTTGAGATGGCCACTAATTTTCGTCATATCTCTTTTATTCTTACGTAAATAAAGGACGGCCAAAATAATAATAGCAACAATAACAGCAAATACCATTAATATATTTTGCTGGTTTTTCACTGCAAAACCCTTTATGTCTATTGCAAGCTTTTCCATTGTTGAAAATTGTGGTTTTATTTGAACCAAGCCAAGGTCTGCCTGCAAATTTACAGCCTGTTCACGGTAACTGCCCTGCGCTGCTACTGTTAAGGCAACTTCACCCTTAAGTGTACACTCTGCCAGCGCTGAAAAAGTACCGTCTCCAGCCTGCAGATCACCTGAAGAGGCTAGACCGTCATCAAGCATATTAATAATTAATGGTTCCTGCCCCGCGTAATTAGACGTCAGGAAAAACTTGTTCAGCTTGAGGTGTGGACCTGGTACCAGTATGTCGTTTCCAACTTTTAAACTGGCGAAAACAGGGATTTTTTCACCGACCTTATATCCCCTGTTTTCAAAATTATACGATATCTGAGGCTTTTCTTCCTCCGAATATTTTTGCACCAGCATGATAGACTGGAAAAATTTCGTCAGTTCAGCGGCGTCTTTAACAAAAAAATATTCCCCTCCGGTAATTTGAGATATTTTTTGCAGTGTTTGTCCCGCCGCCACTTTTTGCAGGGCAATGCTATTTACAGTCCAGCCTCGTGTTTTGTAATCACCAGCGATCTTATCTATGTCTGCCAGGTACGCAGTCATTTTCTGCTTATCCTGAACCAGAGGAGGCAGATCCGGTTCCCCGTCAGAGAGCAGAATGGCTACTTTCTTTTTGATGCTATCCGCTTTAGACAGCTCAGCAAGAGCGTTTTCTAACCCACCCTTGATATCAGTGTCGCCTTTTTCTCCAATAGTTGACAGTTTGGATATAATATCGTTACGTGAAGTCTGGTTTCCGATAATCCTTATGGGAATTAATACAGAAGCCCGGTCAGAAAATTCAACAACAGTTACCTGATCATTCTCACCGAGCAGTGTTATAACTTTTTTTGCAGCTTCTATTCTGACCTTATTCGGATCATTGTCTTTCATACTGCCAGAGCTGTCAATGATTAATGCAACAGCCAAACCACTGGCATTTCGTTCCTGCACCTCTCCGTTTGACGGCAATATAACAAATATTAGGCCGACAAAAAATAAAGCGATACACAATATGATATTTCTTCTCATATATTTAACCCCTGTTAGAAGTGTTATGCTTATTTTACAAGCCGCTATTCATGATTCTAATAACTGCTGGACCTAATATGACAATAAACAAGGCCGGGAAAATACAAAATACTAGCGGAAATACCATCTTGATCGGCGCCTTCATAGCCATCTCCTCGGCTCTCTGCCGCCGTGCTACGCGCATAGTGTCTGATTGGATGCGCAAGATAGGGCCTATGGCAAAACCCATAACCGTGCTTTGGATGATCATGGTCAAAAAGGAATGTAGATTTTCCGAACCCACTCTGGTGGACATGTCTTTTAAAGCAGCCTGCCTGGTCTTACCCATTTTAATCTCATTCAGCGCTTTGGCAAACTCATCTACCAGAGGCCCCTTGATTTTTTCAATAACCTTTGATAAAGCCATGTCAAATCCCAAACCAGCTTCTACACTTATTACAAGCAGGTCAATAACGTCTGGCAGTGACATTTCAATAGCTTTTATTCTTTTAGCAGTTGCTGTGTTCAGCCAGAGGTATGGCACTATTACAGCTAATAATAAGATTACCAGAATACCTTTAATCGTGTTGATGATACCTAATCCAAATGACAATGATCCGAATAACCACATAATAATAATTGCTAGTGCTACTACAATAACCCACGATAGGAATGTGCTTGCTTTCAAACCCTTGGGATTTCCACACTGCAGCAGCTTTTTATCAACAATTGTCCTAAGGTTAGTCGGCAATAAACTACTGAAATATCCAATAAACTTAGATTCCAAGGGCTTTATTATTCTTAACTTAAATGGTAAATTTAGAGGCTGATCTTCATCTCCAATCATAATCGTCTCTGTGATTAGCTTAAGCCTCGATCTGATTTTTGCCTCATTTGTATTTAATATTTGAACAATTAGCAGTATTAGTATCAGAAAAAAAAGAAATATAAAAAATGAAAACAAATAATTCAATTATACTGCCTCCTTTAAACTTCGATCTCTATAATTTTTCGGATAAACATAATACCAATTAATTCCAGCAAAACGGCGAATGCTAATAATCCCTGTCCAATCCTTTCAGTAAAAAGAAGACTCATAAATTCAGGATTAGTGATAGATACTATGACAGCTACTCCGACGGGCAGCAAGCTGATTACGATAGCTGTCATTCGTCCTTGTGCAGTAAGTGTCTTGATTTCACCTTTTAACCTGAGCCTTTCTCTTATTGTAAAACTAATATTATCCAATATCTCAGATAGATTGCCGCCTATCTGGTGGTTAATCTGAATTGCTGTTATAACCAACCCCAGGTCTTCATCCTTAGTCCTTTTTTCCAAATCATCGAGAGCATCTGTGAAAGATGCCCCTAAATTCATATCCTTAGTAAATATTTTCAGCTCGTCTGCTAACGGCGATTGTAGTTCCCAACTCACCAGCTCAATAGATCTAATAAAGGAATGCCCAGCCCGGAGGTAATTCGAAAGCAAAAGTATCATATCACCAACCTGTCTGCTGAGACGACTCTTTATAATTTGTATTCTGAATGACAAGTAAATATTAGGAATGATAAAGCCTAATGCTCCAGTAATTAAAATCATTATACCAAATCCAAAACCCTTGTACAAACCATGGTACCTACTGCCAAAAAGCACAAATGCTAATAATATTATAACTAATGCAGAACCAAAAGAAAGCATAACAAATTCTTTTGGCCGGTATAGTAGACTGGCTTTACTGAGCCTATCGGAGAGATAATTAAAGTATTTATCAGTCCATTGGCTGCTTTTAGTTTCCTTGGAAATCACCGGCTCCAATACAACATCATTGTCATTTTTATCGTAAGTCACACTCATATCGCTTATTTCATAATGTAATGCTGTTTTGTCGATTTCCTTGAGCCTGCGTGTCAATTGGCTGCGCTTTCCCATAATAATATTAAAAACAAACATTACTATAAAAAAAACAACCGCGAAGACGCCAAACGCAAATATATATTGCATATCTAGATCCTTTCCTTTTTCTAACTCTTGCGAAAGATCTGGTGGGGCAGGAAAATACCAGCGGATTCTATTTTATCAATAAACTTAGGCACAACACCTGTGGGTACATGTCGCCCAATTATCTTTCCTTGGTCATCGATGCCCCTTTTTTCATATATAAATAAATCCTGCAGAGAGATCTTGTCTCCCTCCATGCCAGTTATCTCAGTAACGTTTGTTATCTTGCGGGTACCGTCTTTATAGCGCTCCTGATGGACGATCAACTGCAGAGCATTTGATGCCTGTTCCCGGATGGCCCTTAGCGGCAGGTCAAAACCAGCCATCA